>SOKE01000025.1 GCA_004375875.1 Candidatus Babelota bacterium | reverse complement strand
AAATGGCACGCCGCTCAATATGTGGCACAACAATTGCTGTACAACACATCAACACAACAGCCCATACACAGGTATTTTGTGCAAAACTATGGAAAAGCGGCAACACTGCAAAACCACGCTCATACTCTACAAAATTAAATCGCGCTACCGACTGAATAACATTAATAATAGTATTTCTGGAACTCAGCATTACTCCCTTGGGCAATCCCGTTGTTCCGGAAGTATAAAGCAAAACCGCCATTTCATCAAACGGAAGCATATCAATCGATATATCAGAAAAATCATCTGACACAGGCCCTTCAACAATCATATTTTCTTCAGTCAAAATAGGCGGTAGTTTTTTGATTTCATTTTCTTTGATCCTATGGAGAAGTTTGGTAGACGAAATAATGAGTGTCGGTTGCGCATCAGCAATAATATGACTCAATTCATGTTCACGCAAAAATGTATTCAGCGGACAAACAACAGCTCCAACTTGCAAAATGCCAAAATAGCCAATATAAAATTCAATAGAGTTCTCAAAAAAAAGCAAAATACGATCACGCGGTTTAATACCCCGATCACGCAATGTTTTACTTAACTGAGAAGCGTAATAATACAGTTCACGATAACGCACCTGGCGATCTTTGCAGATCAGAGCAATTGTATTAGGACATTTACGCGCTGCTCGCTGCAAAATTTGGCCAAGAAAGGAAATCTTATCATCAACAATAATCGACTGATACAATGAATCATATAATTCTTGTTCACTCATCACTATTAAGCCTTCTTTTTTCAAAAATGTTTATTCATGCTCAGAAATAAATATTCTGCTAATTAAGCTTTCTCATTACCGCCAAGTATCTAAGCTTCCTCAGCAAATGTCAAAATAAATCCATTGCAATCCTGGATAGAAAACTCACGCATTCCATATGGTTGAGTATGCAAATCTTCAAGTACTGTAACTTTATCCTTCATCTTCTTCATACACAATAACTTTGGCTGGACATGATGAAACTGCCTCTTCTATTTCCTGCTGATACCTTTGATATTCAATACCTTTTCTAACATGCGAAATGTTTGTAACATCAAAAACCTTGGGTGCCAATGCTTGACACAATCCACACCCAATACAGCCAGGCATAATTTTTACTTTCTTTTTCATGAGGACCTCCTCAAAAAAGTCAACGACAAGACAGTAAACATTAGTTATACTAACGTATGTTTATTATCATGAAAAGAATTAAAAAATCTCATTAAAAAGTATGAAACTATTAAGACAGGGTATTCTTATTGCTATCGAAGGCGTTGACGGTTCGGGCAAAAGTACACTCGCACGCAATCTCTATCTTAAATTTATAAGTCAAAATATTCCGACTCTTTTAACAAAAGAACCGGGAGCAACATCATTGGGTAAAAGATTGCGTTCTCTTTTGCATAAAAAACCAGTTGCATTATGCCCAAAAACAGAATATCTCCTTTTTGCTGCAGATCGTGCACAACATAGTACCGAAGTAGTTATGCCAGCCCTTCAGAAAAATAAAATTGTTATATCGGATCGCATGGGGGATTCATCTATTATCTATCAAGGTTATGCACAAGGTCTTGATATAAAAATGATCGAGATAATCAATAATTGGACAATGAACGGCAAATTTCCTGATCTTGTTTTCTATGTTCGACTTTCTGCAGCTCAAGCAATTAAGCGTATTAAGCTACGAAACAAAAAATTAACCTCATTCGAAAAAGAAGGAAAACCGTTCACCCAGACATTGGTTGATGGTTTTGATTGGCTCTTTAAAAATCGATCAAATGTTATATGTCTCGATGGCCGTAACTCCCCAGAAATCATAACTGAACAAGCATTTAATAATTTTTCTGCTTGGATTAATAAATATCATGAATAGCATTAATAAACCAATACCGCCAGCACAATTGTGGATTGGCTCTCACACTCATTTATGTACAAAGGCTACACATTTTCTACAGAAACTATTTTGTCAACATGGTGCATGTCAAACTTGCACAACCTGTCGCCTTATCCGTGAACATCAATATCACGGAACTATCTGGCTTTATCCCCAAAAACGGTATACACTCGATCAGATCGCGGTTATTTTCGACACTATTGCTTTCTCGCTCACACCAGATCAACAACTCTTTTTTATTATTCAAAAAGCTGATTTTTTAACACCAGCCTGCTCAAACAGTTTACTCAAATCGGTTGAAGAACCACCGTCTGGCTATCATTTTATATTTCTCGCTGAGCACAAAGATCTCATTTTACCTACTATCCGCTCTCGCTGTACTATTCATACCTTTCAAACAGAATCAACAGAACATGAAAAAGAGCAGCTGTTGAACTTTTTTACAAATAGATCACCAAACAATCCGATTGAATTTTCCAAGGTTCTTGAAAAAATTAGGCCAAATGAGCAAGAAAGCATTGAACTTATTGATAAACTTTTTATCCATTGGATGCACCAAGAAAAAAAGGCAATTGCTGAACACAATTCAAAAAAGGTAAAAACGGTTACTCGAGTTAGTAGAATTATTAGCAAAGCTCTTTTAAAACCTCCAATGCCTGGTAGCTCAATGATGTTTTGGAAAAATCTATTTTTGCAACTCACGAATACAAATCAATAACGTTCTCTTCAAAACAAGACCATTACTTTTTCAGTTGCATCTTCTTCAAAGATATAGTAGTAGTAGTAGTAGTAATTGATTTGTTTCTTTCTATTTTATTTTGGAGAAATAATGAAGC
>SOKE01000014.1 GCA_004375875.1 Candidatus Babelota bacterium | reverse complement strand
TCAGCTGATTGTCAGAAAGATGAAGCTCTATTAGATTATGAAGCTGATTAAATATATTTTCAGGTAGAGAAGTCAGCTGATTGTAAAAAAGATTAAGCTCTACAACATTATATTTAGCAATATATTGGAAAAATTCCTTTAACTCTTTGCTTGATAGTGATCCAAGATTATTACGATTCAAATTTAAACTAATCCATTGTTCTGGGTGTTGTTGCGCTGTTTTCGCTAATGTATTTAAAACTGCCTGCCTGAATTGATCAAGGCTGGGGTAGTTTCTTATTCGGCTCGAAAAATCTATTTTTATTCTACTTTCCCACAATGATAGTTCTATTGCAGCTTGCAGATGTCTTTGTGCAAGTTCATCTTCTAGAACTTTGCTTGCTTGTTTTGATGTTTGCGCCAAACGCACTAAATCGCTATCAGATAATAGTAAGGTAATCATTTCTTGCTCATTTTTAGGTAATTGAGCGAAATTTTCTAAAAATGTTGGAGTCCCTTCAGGCAATGTTGGAGTCTCTTCCATTGCAAATAATGCCTGCCCAAAACATGCGAGAACTGCTAGAATAATGATCGGAGAGCTTATATATTTCATAACTTTCATCACCATATTGCTTCTAATAGATAATAAAAATATAACTCAATAATTATGTATTATTGCTCTATTAATAACAAAATAATGTCATATTGTCAATATCTATTTAGACAGGATTACCAGTCTCCTTTGATCAGAAAGATAATTCTTTATGCCTGTTTAATCAGTAAGCTGCCTTGAAGAAAGCTGATAATGTGATAGAATAGTAAAAAAGCTTTAATTTTTTTAAAAAATATAATTTTTCACCAGTTTTTCTGTTTTGAGGAGCTTATGTCAGTTAAAATACGTTTATCGCGCGTAGGAGCAAAAAATACCCCAATTTATCGGGTTGTGGCAGTTGATTCGAAAAAAAAACGTGATGGGGAATATCTTGATAACTTAGGTACGTATGATGCTATTCATTCTCAGTTTGTTCAATTTCATGCTGATCGTATAGATAAATGGGTGGCCAAGGGTGCAATTCTCTCTGATTCCGTTAAAAGATTGTATCGGTTATATAAACGTACTCACGGGGTTACTAAAGCATGATTGAGTCAGAAAATGACCCTAAACTAGATAACTCATTGATGATGCTCAAACAGTTGCTTGAACATATAGTTAAAGCAGTTGTAAATATGCCAGAACAGGTAATAGTACATGCTGAGTCAGAGTCCAATGGTAAACAGTCATTGATTATTACCGTTGATGAGCACGATTTGGGCAAAATTATCGGAAAAAACGGCCAAACAATCAAAGCAATTCGTGCATTGGTCAATGTCCTCAATCCAGGTCCACATGATGTTATGGTGACTATTTCAAAGTAGGCTTAATGGATATTTCAATTATTTCAGTTGTTCCAGAGATTTATAAACCATTTCTTCAAGCCAGCTTGCTACAAAAAGCTCAAGAAAAGGGCATTCTCAAGATTGATCTTGATTCTTTTTTTTCATTTGTAGAACCGAAAGAACGCATTGATGCATCCATTTATGGGCCAGGTGCTGGGATGCTTATTCGTCCACAAGTAGTTGAGAAAGCTATTGAAGGTAAAGAGAAGGTATACGGCAAGGCATTCAAAATCTTTTTTTCACCGCAAGGGAAATCATTAGATCAGCGTTTAGTCCAGGAGATTGCCTGGAAGGCTCGTGATCGGGGACATTTAATGCTATTGCCAGCTCGCTATGAAGGTATGGATACACGGGTTGAAGAATATTATGCTGATTCAATTGTTTCTGTCGGAAATTTTGTGATGATGGGAGGGGATTTAGCGGCCATGATGTTGCTAGAGACAGTAGTCCGTTATATTCCTGGGGTTGTTGGCAAACAAGAGGCAGTGACAGAAGAGTCTTTCTCGGGGCCATTTGTAGAATATCCGCATTATACCGAGCCACTTGAATGGAAAGGTATGCGTGTACCGGAGATTCTTCGCTCTGGAAATCATGCGGCTATAGAGAAATGGCGCATGCAGCAGGCAGCTGAACGAACTGTTTTTGGTCATTTTGATTGGTTGCGGACAAGTAGTATGACAGGGTATCAGCGTGAACTTGCACAAAAATATATTCCTCATCACTATTGTGCTTTCCTTCAGGATCAGGTTTTGGTAGATCCTACAGAAAAGAAAGGCGTATCTTTGAGTACATCGACTGGTCTGTATGATCTTGCTTGTTTAGCACGAATGTATGGTCTTAAAAGATGTTTTTTAATTACTCCACTTCCTGATCAGCAACAAATGGTTAATCGTTTATTTGAATCCTGGCAAACAAAAGGGCGTGAGTATGATAAGGAGGTGATTACGGTGCTTACGGTTGTAGACCAATTGGATACCGTAATTGATACGATAGAAAAAGCTGAAGGGAGCAAACCACTGATTATTGCAGCATCAACAAGTGCCGTAGAGCATGCTAAAATTATCAGTTTTTACGATCAACAGGATGTATGGACACACAAGAGGCCGATTTTATTTATTTTCGATACTGACAATAAAGGGTTTGATGAAGCTTTACTTGCAAAGGCGGATTTCTTGCTCAAACCAATTAAAGGTTTCTCCGATTTTACTCATATTTCAGTTAGATCTGTTGTTTCAATTGTACTTGATCGCTGGTTGGGAATCAACGAAAAAGATTGTTAATTATTGCCAAAAATTGAATTTTGTCTTATATTAATGGTGAGTTTGTCACTATTTTAGGAATAGCTATGAAAGCAAAAAAATATACCAAAGAAACAATTTGTGAATTAGGCGTTTTCAAACGCGATTTTTCGCCTTTCAAGGTAGGAGATACTATTGCTGTTTCACAGCGCATTAAAGAGGCGGATAAAGAGCGTATCCAGGTGTTTGAAGGTGATGTAATCGCGATGCACAAAAATGGAGCTTCGAGTACATTTATGGTACGTAAAATTGGTGCCAATGCCATTCCTGTTGAGCGAATTTTTCCATTCTATTCGCCAAAAATTGAATCAATTCGTTTTATTCGTCATGGCAAAGTTCGCCGGGCCAAACTCTATTACATGAGGGAACGTATTGGTAAGGCTGCTCGCGTTCAGGAGAAGGTGATGAAAAAAGAAAAAAAAGAGAAGCAAGAAATTAAAATAAATCATGAAGGCACAGCAGAATAAAAATAGTTAGAAAGTATCAGTGAACTGGTTTTTTATTATTCATTTGATTATAAATACTTGTTTTTTGCTTTTCATTGCTGGGTGTTCACCTAAAAATGCAAATAAAGATCGTATAGAGCATAAGAAAGTTCATAATAATAAAATATCGCAAAAAGGTAAGGGAGCTTTTATTAAGCAACAAGAAGCAAAACTTATAGATGTTCCTATTCCTCTTGATGTTGTTCCAAATCCTAATTATTTTTCTGATATTTCGAGCGGTGATGATCTATTGTTAGGATATATAGCTACAACATCGCCTGATGATCTTGTGTTTTTTTATATCCAGGAAATGGAGCGGCTTGGTTGGAAAAATAGGAGCATGTCTATTGGTGCAGTAGAATCGTTACTTTACTTCGAAAAACCAAGGCGTTTTTGTTCTGTTTCTCTTCGTCCTGCACAAAGAAAAACGGTGATCATAATCTTTTCAGGAAATCGGATAAGCTCTTAGTTTAAAGCAGTTTGTAATGGTATTTCCTTCCTGTGACGTCTCCGTCTTCTTAATTCTTGGAATTTTGCTAAACGTCGTCCTCTGAAGTTTTTAAGTAATGCTTGTCTTTTTCTTATCATTTCCTGATTTTGTTCCATTGCTTTTTGGTTACCTAGTGTTACAAGGTGTGCAATATATTCTTTCTTTTTTTGCTGATTTATAAGTTTTTGTTCCATTTGTTTTCGTCTAGCAGCTGCATGTTCTTGTTTTTTTTGTTCATAGCATAGTTGTTCATGTCTGCGCTTTTTGGATAATTGCTGAAGCCATGCGGTTCTTTCTTGCCGTCTTTTTTCGAGAATTTTATTTCTGTGTTCTTTATTTTTGCATCTGCGTTGTGCTAATTCTTGTGCGATTTCTTCACGGTTTTTTTGGTGCATAACAAAAGCTTGTTTCTTTTTTTCTTGTAAATTAGCCTTATATTGATTCGAATGTTGTTGTGCCTTTTTCATTGATATAATTTTTTGATCTTGAAGAAAGGCAATACGAGCTTTTTTTTCTTCTATAAATGCTCCACGAATTTGCTGTGCTTCCCTATTTTTGGAATCATATGCATGAAGCAAAAAGGGACTCAATAGAACTATTCCGATACCAATATATAGTAACTTTCTTAAAGGATTTACTTGTGACATTATTACTCCTTTGACTGAGGTTTTTTTTATATATCTTTTAAGTTAATACTAACTTGTATCAAGCTCTTTTATTTTTCTTCACAGGTGTGTAGCTTTTCCTTTAAGGAACGATTTTTTTTATTTAAGCGATTAATTTTTTTTCTAAGCTTGCTGTTGATACTGGCCAATTGTTTATTTTGACTACGAATGTGCGTTTTATCTCTCCAACGTGTAAATCTGCTGTAGTTGGTATCATCTTGAAAAGTAAGTTTTTCGGATCGTTCTTTATACCCTATTGTCCCTTTTTTACATTGATCGAGCATCCATTTATAGCGCTCATTAAGTTGTACCAGTTCTTTGTGTTTTGTAATGAGCTGATTATTTTCGGCACGAAGTTCCTCATTTTGGGCATAAAGCATTTCCCTATCTTCATACTCATAATAACGACGTTTGCGACTTTCGTGTACAGCTGCACCAGTAATAGCTCCAACACTTGCTCCTACTGCACCGCCAATAGCAGCACCTCTGCCGCCGCCAGCAGCTCCACCAATAGCAGCGCCGAGAAATCCACCGCCAACAATACCCTCAGTTACTTCAGAACTCCAAATATTAATGTATTGTGATATCCCAAGAAAAACGATAAGCAAATAAAATGAAGCAATTTTTTTAATCATAAAAATCCCCTTCAAAATAATGTTTTATACTTCCTTTTTTCTTTATACATTAAGTTTAATTTTAATAGCTATATCTTATTTAAAATTAAAGCTTTTATCCTCATTTCTTATTAAAATATGATTTTTATATTGGTTAGTTTTCTTCTAATTGATTGTTTTTCAGTATCTCTCAGCTGATTGTAAGAAAGATTAAGCTCTCTTAGATTATGAAGATTATTAAATATATTTTCAGATAAAGACGTCAGCTGATTGTAAGAAAGATCAAGATCTAGAAGATTAGGAAGATTATTAAATATCTTTTCAGGTAGAGAAGTTAGACGATTATGATAAAGATTAAGATCTAGAAGATTAGGAAGCTGATTAAATATCTTTTCAGGTAAAGACGTCAGCTGATTGTCAAAAAGATAAAGTTTTCGTAGATTAGGAAGATTATTAAATATCTTTTCAGGTAAAGAGATCAGCTGATTGGAAGAAAGATCAAGAGTTTGTAAATTATGAAGTCCATTAAATATCCCTTCAGGTAAGTGACTCAGCTGATTGAAAGCAAGATAAAGCGATTTTAGTTTATTCAGGCCATTAAATGAGTTTTTAGGTAAAGAAGTTAGCTGATTTCCAAAAAGAAAAAGCTCTACAACATTATATTTAGTAATAGATTGTAAAAATTCCTTTAAATTTTTGCTTGATAGTGATCCAAGATTATTACTACTTAAATATAGACTAATCCATTGTTCTGGGCATTGTTGCGCTGTATCATTTAATCTAACCAAAACAGCCTGCTTGAATTGATCAAGGGTAGGATAATTGCTTGCCTCATTTGTAAAATCTATTTTTATTCTACTTTCCCACAATGATAGTTCTGTTGCAGCTTTCAGTTGTCTTTTTTCAAGTTCATCCCATAGAACTTGTCTTGCTTGTCTTGATGTTTGCGCCAATCTGGCTAAATCGCTATCTGACAGCTTGGAGATAATCTCTTGCTGTATTTCTAGGGGCAACTGATTGAAATTTCCTGGCAATGTTGGAGGAGCCATTCCACGTAATGCCTGACTAAAACATGCGAGTATTGCGAGGATAATTATGAGAGATTTTGTGTATTTAATTTGTCTTTCCATTTTTATCCTCATTTCTTATCAAAATATGATTTTTATATTGGTTAGTTTTCTTCTAATTGATTGTTTTTCAGTATCTCTCAGCTGATTGTAAGAAAGATTAAGCTCTCTTAGCTTAAGAAGCTGATTAAATATCTTTTCAGGTAAATATGTCAGCTGATTGAAAGAAAGATTAAGCCATTGAAGATTATGAAGATTATTAAATATATTTTCAGGTAAAGAATTCAGCCGATTGTCATAAAGAGAAAGTTTTCGTAGATTAGGAAGATTATTAAATATCTTTTCAGGTAGAGAAGTCAGCTGATTGTCATAAAGAAAAAGCTCTCTTAGATTATGAAGATTATTAAATATCTTTTCAGGTAAAGAAGTCAACTGATTGTTACAAAGCTCAAGCATTTGTAATTTATGAAGATTATTAAATATCTTTTCAGGTAGAGAAGTCAGCTGATTGTCATAAAGCTCAAGCATTTGTAATTTATGAAGATTATTAAATATCTTTTCAGGTAGAGAAGTCAGCTGATTGTCATAAAGAAAAAGCTCTCTTAGATTATGAAGATTATTAAATATCTTTTCAGGTAAAGAAGTCAACTGATTGTTACAAAGCCAAAGAATTCTTAGATTATGAAGATTATTAAATATATTTTCAGGTAAAGAAGTCAGTTGATTGCTAAAAAGAAAAAGCTCTACAACATTATATTTAGCAATAGATTGGAAAAATTCCTTTAACTCTTTGTTTGATAGTGATCCCAAATTATTATCACCCAAATCTAAACTAATCCATTGTTCTGGATATTTTTTTGCTGTTTTCGCTAATGTATTTAAAACTTCTTGCTTGAATTGATCAAGGCTGGGATAGTTTCTTATTCGGCTCGAAAAATCTATTTTTATTCTACTTTCCCACAATGATAGTTCTATTGTAGCTTGCAGATGTCTTTGTGCAAGTGCATCTTCTAGAACTTTGCTTGCTTGTTTTGATGTTTGCGCCAATCTGGCTAAATCACGATCAGACAGTTTGGAAATAATATCTTTCTGTACATATGGAGGTAACTTCTCGAAATTTCCTGGCAACGTTGGAGGAGCCATTCCACGTAATGCCTGACTAAAACATACGAACACTGCTATGGTAGTTATTAAAGATCTTGTATACTTCATAACTTTCTCTCCTAGCTATATAAAAAATCTAATTAAATGTATTAATCATTTATTAATATATTCTAAAATTAATCATAAAGGCAATATTTCACCAAAGAAGAGAAGATTTTCTTTTAGAAATTGATAATAGATATAAAAAACAAGGAAAATCTAGGAAGATAGTGTTTTTTAGAGTAATTCTTGAGCGAGATTATTAACTTTTCCTGCGCCTAATAACAATAGAAGATCGCCAGGTTTGAGAATTGGTAATAATTTGGTTTTGATGGTTTCAAAATGAGGTTCATATGGTGCATAAGAAATAGAGAGATTGGGATTTTTTTGTTTAATAGCTTCAACCAGAAGTTTACTTGTTATTCCATCGATAGGTCTTTCACTTGCTGGATAGATATCGGTTATAATCAAGTGATTTATTTTGCTTTGTGCAAAAAGTTCCACAAAATGGTCCCACAGTTTATGTGTGCGGGTATAACGATGTGGCTGAAAGACTACAGTTAAATCTTTGTGAGCTCTTTTTCTTGCTACAATTAATGTGTTGAGAATCTCTTTAGGATGATGGCCATAATCATCAAAAATTTCAACGCCATTGAATGATCCTTTGTAACAAAAGTGCCGTTCAATGCCTTTGAAAGAAGTTAAGGCTTTGGCTATATTTTCGAATGTAACTCCCAGATCAAGGGCAAGTGTTGTTGCTGCAAGTGCATTAAGAACATTATGCTGGCCAGGCATATTCAATTTTATTATGCCTAATGGTTGCTTTTTCCCTCGATACCATACTTCAAATAATGAATGATCGGATTCAAGATTAATATCACGAGCATACAGATCTGCGTGTTGCCAATTTTCGATACCGTATTTAATTGTTTTAATGTGAGGAATAGGCAAAATTGATTGAATATTTTGGTCATCAATGCACACAATAGCCTTACCATAAAAAGGAAGATTACTCAGGAAGTGACGAAAGGTTTTTTTGATATCATCAAGGTCACGATAAGTTTCAAGGTGTTCAAGGTCGATATTTGTTACTACTGCGAGGGTTGAATTCAGATGCAATAGTGAGCGATCACTTTCATCGGCTTCGGCTACCAGAAAATCTCCATTTCCTAAATAAGCATTAGCTGAAATTGTTTTTAAGTGACCACCAATAATAATTGTTGGATCGAAATGAGCTTCCATGAGAATATGAGAAATTAAAGAAGTAGTTGTAGTTTTTCCGTGGGCTCCGGCAATGGCAATACTATATTTAGTCCGCATAAGTTCAGCAAGCATCAGGGCACGTGTAATAGTTGGAATATTATTTTTTTGAGCTGCTATAATTTCTGGATGATTTTGTTTTATAGCTGAAGAGTAAACGAGAATGTCGATGCTCGTATCGTGACATGCAGGCGTATTGTTTCCTTGATAAATTGAACAACCAATAGCTCTTAAATTCTCAATACTCTGTTGTTCTAAGTCGCTATCACATCCGGATATTTTATATCCTTGGTATTTTAAAATGGTAGCGATACCGCTCATGCCGATGCCACCGATACCAACAAAATGAATATGCGCTTTTTTGTTGTACACAATATTCCTATATGTTCTTTCATAAAATAAAACGTGCCTATGAAGATACTGTAATCATCATCTTTTTTCAAATAAAAGATAAGAGCTTATCCTAAAATTTCTGGAACCATATAAAATAAAACTGTGCCCTATGCGGGCAGCACAAGGTATTTTGCATGATCCGACTTCGCATGGCTACGACGGACAGGCACCTGACTTCATGGCTACGCTAAAAAGCTTCGCCATACGCAGGTCATGTCGCGCTACCGGTTTTACCTTATAAAAAAATAATAATGTGGTTCATTCGCGCTTATAGTGTGATCCGAGCCGAAGGCGAGAGGTTACCTTTTAAGCGCTAGAGGGATAAATAAGGGATCCCTCCCTTATTTGCCCTTGTATTAAATATATTGGGCACGCAATATATTTATATATTTATATATTTAATATATTTATGCCCTGCCGGCATGAGGCAATATAAAATTATGAAGATACAACAAAAAAAGAGATGTCTTCTCTATTTTGAAAAAGACATCTCTTTAATTTATTTGTGCTAGAACTTATACCCAAGGCCAATACCGCCAACAACACCGCCAAGATGAATATCAAAACAACGACTTGGGCAGCAGGAATTACAAGAAGTGGTTGAACTGCACGGATTGCACGATGTGTTGCAGTTTGTACTGCATGGATAACAACATGACTTACAGCTATTATTAAGCTTGCTGAAATTATAATCAATAAAGAGATCGATAAAGAATCCGTTGCAGACATCAAATTCAATGCCACCATTGATCATGCCGCCAACTGCTGTTTTACTTACGCATGGAATAACATAAGCTGAGCTATTTTTTTCGCGATAGAAGAATACACGCAGACCAGCACCAATAAATGGTTCACACCAATCACACGCTTCCCAGAAATATTTTAGGCCGAGGCCAATCGTTGGAATTTTAACTTCAGTACAATCACATCCACAACAGCATGTATTACAGCCTGTATCGTAACATGATGTTGAACAACAATCTGTATTACAGTTTGTGTTACAGGTTGTATCGCAGACTGGGCAACAGAGAGAATAACCAGTACGTTTGAAATA
>SOKE01000001.1 GCA_004375875.1 Candidatus Babelota bacterium | reverse complement strand
TCGAACCGGCGACCTTTCGCGTGACAGGCGAACGCTCTAACCAAACTGAGCTACAGCCCCTTAAATAGAAAAATTCTCTTTTAAAATGGCTCCTCGGGCAGGACTCGAACCTGCGACCCAACGATTAACAGTCGTTTGCTCTACCAACTGAGCTACCGAGGAATATAATTTTGCTTTATTTAAACTTATTCAAAGAACTAATTTTTGGTGGGCGGTGCAGGACTCGAACCTACGACCCCCAGTTTGTAAGACTGATGCTCTACCAACTGAGCTAACCGCCCTATACCTAATATAGATGCCCATAATTGTAAATTAAAAAATAGGCCAAGTCAAAAACACTTTCCGCACAAAAACCTTCATAAACGCCCATTTTTCATATATCATGGAAACATACAAAGGAACCTTCTTAATCTTAGTGTACCTAAAAAGGGCCTATTATGTCACTATTTGATTATCTCAAAAATATCTTTTTTATCCTTATCATTCTCCAGGTTGCTCCCATTCTTATTGAAAGCATTATGAAGCAATACTCTCGTTATATCGAACAACGCACAAAGGTGGCTGTCCTCCCTATCAAAGGAGTTTTATATGACTCTACCCAGTCTAGTAAGCACCTGCATACATTCTTCAAAAATGACGACATAAAGGCAATTTTGATCAAAATGGAATGTCCTGGTAGCGCAGCCGGTACTGGTCAAGCTCTCTACAATGAAATAATATCACTCAAAAAGGAATATCCTAAACCAGTCATTGTACTAGTCGAGAACGTATGCGCTTCAGGAGGCTATAATATTGCCTGTGCTGCTGACTCTATTATTTCCCCCTCTTCTGCCATTATTGGCAGTATCGGCACTGCATTCTCTAATCTTTTCCAATTAAAAGAATTTGTTAATCAATATAAAATTGGTTATGTATCGATTACGAGTGGTATGTATAAAACAACTACCGACCCATTTTCGGATTTGACTCCTGAACAGATCACAATGTTACAAGGAGTAACTGATGATGCCTACAATCAGTTTATTCAAGATGTTGCACAGGCCCGAAAACTTTCATTAAATAAAGCAAACGAATGGGCCAACGGCAAAATCTTTACTGGACGGCAAGCGCTTACACTGGGTTTGATTGATGAGATTGGCTCAGCTTACAATGCTGTTAAAAAGATTAAAGAAAAAGCTCTGATCGAGGGTGAAATAGAATGGGTTCATCCACCAAAAAAGGGAGGTTTAATGCGCCTGTTTGGTGGTGCTAATGGTGAGACCGATGATAATTCAATGTTCTCGAGCATGATCAATCAATTTTGTTCTGTCCTTGAAAATCGCTATTGTAGTAAAAAATTAGTTAATTCGTAGCACTTTTGTGCAATAAAGCACAAGCAGAAAGCTCCTTAAAGTTAACAAGAGGCTCTACAACAATTCGATTCCAGAGCCCCTCTTTCTTGGATTCTTTAATTCGTCCAAGACCAAATCCATTAGGAAAAACTAATCCTTCACCACTTGAAAGGATCATATCGCCATTTTTGACAGGCAATAAATGGCTTACCCGCTCAAAATTTGTCTGCTCGAGCTGGTTAATTCCAACATGAATGCCGCAGGATTTGGTATGATCACAGTAGGCTGCTACCTTACAACTGCCATCAGTAATGGCAACAACTTTGCAATACCAAGGATATACTTCACAAACACGTCCAATCAGACAGTTATTATAAACAGCAATCATATCAACTTGAACACCATGCTTACTCCCCTGATCAACCAGAAAAAAATGAACCTGAGGCGAAAAATGTTTAAATATAATCTGACCAATAGCAACAAAATCTGAGGCATATCGTTTTTTAAAATCAAGAAGCTCTTTGATATTATCATGATAATGTTCAGTACTTTTGAGCACTATTAATTCTGCCTGTAAGGCTTCTTTTTCTGCCTTTACTGTTGCAAGTTCATCTGCAATTTCCTGTGCTGTTTTGTGTCGCTGGAAGTATTCTTTGAAGGGATCAACCAATTTATGCTGCATATACAAAATAGGATATATTACGCAAGAAGCACACTGACCTGCCATTGTTGATACTGAAATAACAAAGCTACGTCCCACAAAAAAAAGTAATATCAACGCAAGAAAATAGAAAATAAATCGAATACTACAAATACGATTCACTATGAATCCTAAAGCAAAAAACCCTTCTTAACATATATAATCTAGCCAGGCAATAGTAGTCAAGCATAGATAAACATAATTACTATGTAATAAGATTACTATCGTAATAAGAAAATAATTAGAATTTTTTCGGATGCATAGTATGCCATGGGGTTTGTTGCTCATACGCATGAGCTGTTTGATAAAGAAGCTCCTCAGAAAGGGATGGTCCAATCAATTGAAAACCAATAGGTATTGTATCCTTTGTAAAACCGCATGGAATTGAAATTGCTGGAATACCAGCTAGATTTGCTGGACAGGTAAAGTAATCCTGTAAATCCATTGCTAGCTTATTGTCATCAAACGTGCCAAATTTAAATGCTGGAATTGAATGAGTTGGCATTACCAACAAGTCTACCTCTTTAAATGTCTGCTCCAATTCATTGCGAATCATCTGCTGTACTTTTTTGGCATTACCGTAAAATTCTGCATGATGACCTACAGAAAGCGTATAATTGCCAATCATTATACGGCGTCTTACTTCTTGTCCAAAACCATCATAGCGAGTTTTCTCATACATCGCTGTCAAACTTTCAGCGCTTTTGACTCTCATACCATAGCGAACACCATCATAGCGCGCTAAATTAGAAGCAGCCTCTGCACGACTAATAATAAAATAAGTAGCAGCACTATATTCAATTGCCGATAGAGTAAAATGTTTAATCGTAGCTCCCAATTTCTCAAGTACTTTAACGGCCTCTTCTATTGCAGCTACAATTTCTGGGTTCATAGAAGCAACCTGAAGTCCATTGTCTATCACCCCTATACGTAATCCCTTTTTGATAGAACCATCTAATTTCTGGGTATAATCTTTTTTTTCAACAAAGCATGTTGTTGAATCTTTTAGATCATGGCCAGCAATCGCCGACATTACTAATGCATTATCATAAATAGTCCGAGTAATTATACCAATTTGATCTAAGGAAGAAGCATAGGCTACAAGACCACACCGTGATATAAGACCATAAGTTGGTTTAATACCAACAACACCACAAAATGCCGCCGGCAATCGCACTGAACCGCCAGTATCTGAACCAAGTGACCATGGAACAAATCCAGCAGCAACTGCAGCAGCTGAACCTCCACTTGAACCACCAGAAACACGTGTTATATCCCACGGATTTGCTACTTTGTAAAATGCCGATGTCTCATTTGAACTACCCATGGCAAATTCATCTAAATTAGCTCGGCCAATAAGCAATGCGCCATCTTTCTTAAGACGAGCGGTAGCAGTTGCATCATACGGAGAAACAAAAGGCTCAAGTATTTTTGAAGCACAGGATAGACATCGTCCTTTCTGTGCTATAACATCCTTTACAATCCCCGGTATTCCAGCTAATACTCCTTCAGCGCAGGCACGACTTAAAATCGACTCTTTATCAAAAATTTCAAGTGCAGAACCAATCTTATGATCATAGTCTTTAAAACGTGCAATACAGTACTCAAGCAGCTCTTTGCGCAAAATTTTTTTTTCTTTCAGCGCTGTTTGCAGTTCTTTAATAGGTGCAAATGGATTTATTTTCATAAACGACATCTATTTAAATTATTTTGCTCATAGCATCAGGTCAGATTTATCAAATTACCGAACCTCCAACACTATTGGTACTACAAAATAGTTTTGCACACTCTCTGGCGCTTGAGTCATAATTAACTGTGCATCATTTGGAGATATTACATCTTCTCTAAAAACATTGATATTTTTTTGTGGTGATAGAATAATTTCGGCTGCAATATCACAAACACAATGTGCATAGGTCAACACATCTTGCAATTGCTTGCTCATCACATCAATTTCATTTTCTGGAAGCTCAATCTTAGAAAGCCCTGCAATCTTTAAAATCTCTTCTCTTGAAATCTGAGTCATCTATCCATCCTATACAGATGATTTCTTCCACCTTCCACTACACAAACGGTAAATATAAATAATACTCATCAACATGCTGCCAAAATAAAATGAAGCATAGATAAGCACAAGTTTAACCAAGTCAGGTGCCTTAACCACATTCGATAACAGGAAAGAAATTGGTACAAAGTAAACAGTACAAACAACAAGACGTACCATCATCACGGTACGTACATCTGCAGCACCACGTAATGCTCCTGCCAGGATAAATTGTAGCACATCAAAAAAGACAAGTATACTCAAGAGCGGAAAGATACGGGCGGCAAGCTCAATAAAATCTCCATTCTTGTCAAAAAAATGAATTATATAAGTAGGAAATAATGAAAATAAAAGTAAGAGAATAGCAACCATGGAAAATGACAGAAGAAGCACTTTATAGATATTGGCTTTGATATCATTCCATCGTTGTGCACCAAAATCATTACTTATTAAAAGAGTAATTATTTGTACAAAACCAACCGCCGGCAAAAAAGCAAGTCGTTCCATATCTCTTACTGCACAAAAGGCAGCTGATGCACAAGTTCCCATATTAGAAATCATTTTAAATAACCAAATATAGGCCATCGCTAAGACCGCTTTATCAATTAGAACAGGCCAACTCAATACAATCAGTTCTTTAAAATAAGTCACTCCTGGAAAGCTCGGAGTTAAACAAATATTGTACTGACGATTAACTGATGTATATAAAATATAGATTATCGCAACAACGGCCATTACAATGTTTTGAATAATGTAAGCAAGTGCAGATCCATAAAGACCCATTGCCGGTAGACCTGCTTTTCCAAAAATAAATATATAATCAAACAGAACAAAGACAAACGATCCGGCTATAAAGATGTACATAGGGACTCGTGTATTTTTAATACCACGCAAAAAACCGATAATAGCAAACAACAAAAAAGTAAAGAAAACTCCAACAGCACGCAAACGCAAAAATGGAATGCCTAGATAAATTAACTCTTGCGAAACACCCAACCACCAATAAATCCAATATGCCCCACAGTACAAGAGGCCTGAAACAATCACACCAACCAATATCGTCAACCAAAATGCACCCTGCAGAACCTTTCCTGCCAGTTTAAACTCTCCTAAGCCATTAAACTGTCCTGTCAGTACAAGAGTTCCAACCGAAAAAGATTCAGCTATTTTGATTATAAGATGTAATAAACTGTTTGTTGCCCCAAGAACAGTATAACTTGGTGTAGATTTCAAATAACTGATAAAGGTTGCATCCAGAAATAATGGAAGTGAATAGAGCAGAAATGCTGTTATAAATTCAGGAAAAAAATAACGAAAAATTGTCGTATACTTTTCTCCATAAACCTTTTTATTACCAGCAAACATAATTAACAATCCTTTAATCGTATGGTTACCATTTTGTTACATCAATTAAATGCCTACTAATTATCTTCGTAATTAATGACGCTCAAAAAAAATGTAGCGTCTTTTTTTACTATTGATCATATACCCTTCCTCTCGTTGAACAAATGGTTGTGCAACAACTGGAATGGACCAGGAATGTGAAGACCAATAAACCAATTGCGCATTACAGTATGGAGAAGTTGGTTTAAACATTCGAATTAGTTCATCAATCGAAATAGAAGCACGTGCAATAAAAAGATTTATTGGATAATGTGTCTTTCGTAAAAACGTTCGCCAGTCTAATGAATTGATTGTAATATTCTTAAGGTTTAATTCTTTGATAAGCGTTTCTAAGAAAATAATCTTTTTGTGTGTTACCTCAATTAAGACAACTTCTAGATGAGGATAATAAATTTTGAGAGGAATGCCAGGAAATCCCGCTCCAGTACCGATATCTCCAACCATAGATATGGTATGAAAATCAAGAAAAGAGCTAATCATAAGAGAATCCTGAAAATGATCTTTGATGATTGCTACCGGATCAGTGATCCCTGTCAAACTAATTTTCTTATTCCATTCACACAGCAATGCACTATATTTTTGAAATTGCTGAATCTGCATTGCGGTCAGATGAAACTGCTTACTAAACCTGCTCCAAACATCGGTAATTTTTGTACTTGTTTCTGAATTCTTCACAGTTAAATAACATAATTGTAGATTTTTGATTAAAATCTTTGATAGATTTTAAATTAAAGAATAAAACAATGAGTATTTAATATAGCAAGGAAAATTATGAATAACAAATTAATAGTACTCTGTATCATAACATTTCTCTGCTCTATTAAAAGCAGCTGTACTGCTGATCATATAATTAATTTTTTTTTACAATCATATCCACAACTTCTTGAAAAAGGGAATGCTCATAAATACGAACAAAAGATAAAAAATCCAGGTCAGATTGCAAAATACAGTATCAAAAGACTTATGAAAGATTCATTAATATCCGGTATTTTCGCTACTTATGGGGGATATTTAACCTTCTCAACTGCTGATGGTCAAATAACATTTCCTAATAAACAAACAAAGCCTTCACTGCATTTAGCAATCACTAATCGTATTACGCCTATCATCATGATAGGTAGTACCATTCATCATTGGGAATTAGAAGAAAATACACCCGTAGCCTTATACAAAATTGAACGCAAACAAAATGAAGAAATAGGACAATATTATTGGGATACTCAACCAGAAGCGCTTCCTAATAACAAGGTTCTTCCGGTAGATACCATTTGCATTATAGCAAAACCACAAAAAATCTACGTTCCTATCGGAATTACGCTCACTAAAAAGAGTCAAAATTTCTTATTACCAAATATTTATGTTAAAAAGGGAATTATGAAACTTGCCAACAGTTTATACATACTTAATTTAAAACATTTTTTTGCACCTATCAAAAAGGCATACAAGCGAAAAAAAACACATTATCTTGAACAAATACCATAGATCTGCAAAGGATATAAAAAATAGTAATTTTAAATAAGAACTAGTACCTTTTTTCAAATAGGTAAAAGATTGATATACTAGGTATGTTATTTATGTAAAAGAAAAGATTGATTACATTTATTGAAGGAGGAGCATGAAATTACAAGTATCATTCGACGTAACCGATTTGAAACAAGCACTCCACGTTGCTTCACAAATTATAGATTATGTCGATATATTTGAACTCGGTACGCTACTCATCTATAAATATGGTGTTGAAGCAATCAGGCAATTTAAGGAAGCATTTCCACAAACAACAATACTGGTAGATTCTAAAATTGTTGACCGTGGAAAAGATGCTGCTACCATTTTTGCACAAGCAAATGCAGACTGGATAACGGTCATGGCGGGAACAAGCAAAGAGGTTATTCATTCAGTTAGTTCAACAGCCCATTCTTTCAGCAAAAAGGTCATGCTTGACTTGCTCGATTCAAATTCTGTTGGACAATCAGCACTAGAAGCAAAAAGTCTTGGCCTTGATGCATTGCTTTTTCATCAGCCTTATGATGCTGCAGAATCACTGGTCTTTCTCGACCAATGGGAGATGGTTAAAGGAAATTCAGCATTGCCCGTATTTGTTTCAGCCAAAATCAACCGTGAGAATATCCATGACGTGCTCAAGATAAAGCCTGATGGGATTATAATCGGTCGTAGCATTGTAAACGCTGAAAATCCTCATGAAGAAGCTGAATTTTTCTATAAAACAATATTTTCATCTACATCTGAATAATTAATATGTTCAGCAATTAGCGGGCAAATTGATTTTTAAACATACGCTTAATTTCGGTAACAGCTGTTGCCTCATATGCCGATTTATCAGGACGATATCCCATGAACCGTGGAAATCGGAGCGCATATCCTTCTTTTTTATCTGTTCTACCAGCAGTATGAACAGGAGATGCAGTAATTTCATCAGCTCTGATCAGACAAACAATTTCTGGCTCTACCCAAACATCTGGATACAGTTCTTTTGAACAAACAACATTAACAAGTTTTTTGGTACGCTTTATTTTATCACATCGCTCTCTAAGCTCGATCCAATCTGAATCTTTTAATCCTGTACCAACTTTTGCAATTGTCTCAAAACAATCTTCAGACTTATTATAGACACCAACTAAGAAAGCACCGATTCCAAATGCAGCACGCTTACCACTGCCAGCATAATATCCAAGAATGACGCAATCAATGGTATCAGCCAATTCCCCTTCTTCCTGTCGTTTTAATTTAATCCAGTTAAAATTTCGTTTTCCTGGTTGATAAACCGCATCGGGACGCTTAACTACCAGTCCTTCAAGTCCGGCAGAAATGTTATGATTGAAGTAATCAAGTAATTCTTTGGATGATGTAATAACTTTCTCTTCGATAATACGAATAATTGGATTTTTAAATTTGCTAAATAGTTTCAGCAAAGCTTCACGCCGATCCATATACCCTTTATTCAACAATGATTTACCATTAAGGTAGAGAATATCGAAAATAAAAAGCTGCAGCGGAAATTCCTCAACTGCCGCAGCAATCCCGTATTTTCGTTTACGCTTTACGGTTTCTTGAAATGGTAAGAAAGTACCTGTATTCGGATCATACGCCACCGCTTCACCTTCGCAGATAATGTCTTTAACATCAAGCTGTTCAAAGGCATTCATTAAATCAGGAAACATCCCAGTCATATCTTGTAAATTTCGTGAAAAGAAATGAACAATCGGTTTCTTTCTTGTTTTATCCATATGGATCTGCAGTCTAAATCCATCAATCTTAGGCTGGGCTATAACTGTAGGACCTATTTTTTTCATAATAGCTTCAGCTGTTGGAAGCCGCTCTGCTGCTGCAAGCAAAATTGGAATCCCAATATGAATTTTCATACTCTCAATAACATCAAGCCCATGTTCTTTAAGTTCAGATGCAATAAATCCAATATTAGCACAAATATTATACGCATTCTCAATAATTGGACGTAACGATTTATCACCTGCCTCCATCCAGGAAAGTGCATCAACAATCGTCATATCAGAAAATCCAAGACGTAATTTTCCTAAAATAATTCGAATAACATATTTAGCCGCAATTGGATTAAGTTGCTTGAGCAAATCAAGTAATTGACGAGCCTTTTTTTCTTGTGAACCAACACCACTGACATTTTCAATCTGTTCAAGCGCCTGATATACTTGATGAACGGTAAGACCATCTTTAACTTTCCAATCCCCTTCTTCAATAACAAAACCAAGGTCACCAAGCTTTTTTGCACACTGAATAATTGACGCTTCCGATTTGTTCATCAGCTGCACAAGAACTTTTACAACACTTTTTTCTGCCATATTAAATTGAGTACTGATGTAAGGAGGATGCATCTGACCAAGCGAAATGTTACAAATGATTGCAGCTTCTGAATGAGTTGCATTTTTTAACAGATCCGCAAGAATACGGGTTATCGCTAAACGAGAACTCTCCTGCTCTATTTTTTGAAAATTCTCAGCAATAGTATCAAATTTCACGGAATTGATCCTTTCACAAGAAATATCTTTTTTTAGAAAAAATAGCGGCATAGAAAAAACGGCAAATCCCTCTAAGATTACACCCAAACACATACGCAGCTATTGATTGCTCTATAGATTATGATAAAGGAGAGATATTATAATGTCACTTAGAATTTTTAATCAGACTTCTAAATCATCCTTTTCAGGAATTTTTTCACCACTTGCCTGATGTTGTAAAAATTGTTCGATAAAAGAGCGATAATAACCTCGCATCGACAAAAATGCAAAAGTTATAGTTGCAGTTAACAACACTCCTTCTATTACCATCCAACGAGGCGCTCGCCAAAAATCTGCAATCCACCCAGCCAGAACGTTATCTTGTAAAGAATGATATGGATTGAGAATGAGCATAGCCAGAAAGCTCAATTGAACCACCGTCTTTATTTTACCCAGCAATGAGACTGGTACGCGAAAATTATGCTCTAAGGCAACCTGTCGTAATCCCATCATAAAAAAGTCACGCCCAATTAAGATTATTACCCATACAAAAAAAATTTTGTGGATAGCCAAAAGCGCAATAAGAACTGAATAGGTTAAACATTTATCGGCTATCGGATCAAGCACTCTCCCAAGAGCTGTTACCTGACGATATTTCCGAGCTAAATAGCCATCAAAGAAATCCGTTAAACTAAATAATAAAAAAAGCGCTGCGAGGATACTGTTAATCCATAGCTGATTTAATGGTAAAAAATAGACAAGCAAAATAGGAAGCATAATCGGCGAGATAATAAGCCGAATTAGAGTCAAAATAGTTGGAAGTTTTATAAATCCATTCATTGTTACCTCTGGTAGCGGCGCAGGGACTCGAACCCCGGACCTACGGATTATGATTCCGCCGCTC
>SOKE01000027.1 GCA_004375875.1 Candidatus Babelota bacterium | reverse complement strand
AAAAAATTGGCCAATCCACAGAATGGTTCAATTAAAAAGGGGATTTTAGGTGGGATTAAAGAAAATAAAGACTTATGCTTATTCGTATTGTTTTTAGCACCTGGATAACTAGCTATAGTTAAGTTTGAAGGAATTCGCATATCGAAAACCATTAGAGGATGGCTCTTCATTGTTTTTAAAACAATCACTCCAAAAAAGAAGACATTTTTTTACTGTATTTCTCTTTTCTTATGCACCAACTATTCATAAGCTAGATTGTTGGTTAAGTGACAAAATACCAAAAAATAAACATCGAACATTAGTAAAAAACGAAGAAGCAACATCAAATAAATACAGGAAAAAATTAGTTTTCTTTATAGTGAACAGTAGCAGGGCAACCTTTACAATTATGCTTTTCTCTTAAAAGACAGGTTTCACAATTAGCCCCACATGGTGTTATTGTTTTCTTCTCTACAGGAATCTTTAAATCGAGTTTTTCAGGATAGACTATGTTTTCAACCAAGATAACTTGGGCATTTTTAAGGCCAGTTGCTATAGGTTCATCCTCGGGATATTTTAACCACCATTTTTTGTTATCAGGTACAATGAAAATAGAGTAAATCTTATTTTCAGAAGTCCCTGAAGAAATAAGATAAGGACAATTTTTCATTTTTTTGGCATATTTCAGAGCTTCTTCCTTTGAGGTGTGTTCACCAATAATAATTCCACAAATGATCTTATCCACAATAATCACGCTTTAGAATTCACTTTTTTGATATATTGAATAGATTTCAATCGATGAATCAATGAGAAAATCAATAAAATCATCAACTAGTCCTTCGTTTTGAAAGAATAAAAATCAAATGCTTACAAATTTGAAAGTTTTTCAGAAAATTATCTTACATTGCATTTTAAGAAAACTTCGTATGAAAGAACTATTTGACGAAGTTTTCTTTATTTTTCATTTATATAGGCTTTTTCGGTTGTGTCGGGAAACTACGTTGTACAGCCTAGCAAAGTACCTATTATGAATATAATATACCTACTCTTAAATCAAATATTCCATCATAATGTCATAATTCATGATCAATAATTATACAGACAAGATATAATCACTAAGAACAATTCCTCTCTTCGTACAAACATTATTAAAAGATTGAATTGGAAAAATTATCCATGCCTGAATACGATTTTACGAGAGGTACGCTAATTTTATTGATTGCTACAGTAATACTGGTTATTGACTTGATTATAAACATCGTGGTTCTTCCAGGAGGTCCTGGCACTTTTTTCGCTTTCTTCGCTGTTATTTTTTCAGCTATTGCAACGTATGCTGCGGCTACTGACATGGATATGGCTATTTTCGACTCTATTCCTGTGTTCGAGTATTTAACCTCACAATATTTGGGTGAATCATCAGCTGCATTAACTTGGGGTATCATGGCAACGTTTGTTATTACCTTTGATGTTCTAATCTGGATTCTTGCATTATTAAGCTTAGGATCGGATTTTGAGGGCATATGGTATATTGCCTTGACATTATCCTTAATTGGTGGAGGGTTAGCTCTCTTTGGGAGTATTGTAGCAAAAAGAGAATGGGATATGTGACTTTTTAAAAGACTTCTTCGATATAAGTGTCTTCAAATGGTGCTTTCATACGAAGTTTTCTATATTTTTCATTTATCAATAATTATGGCATATATCGTTAGTTGATGGATAATTTGTTACGAACATAAGTTTCATATTGGTTGTGGGAGAAGTAACGCTTTAATAACTATTAATATTTTTAAACTAGCACTTCTAAATCTTTAGAAAGGAGGATCTTTATGCCTTTAGGTGGAAATATTGAACTCAAATTTGGTGTAGTGCTGTTTTCAGCACACTATTTACCATTTCAAGAAACTATTAAGAATAGTCAGTTTGTAGAAAAACTTGGGTATGATTCTATATGGATGGGAGACCATTTCTATAATCGGGTTAATCCAAAAGATCCATGGTTCGAACCATGGACAACTCTTGCCGCACTTGCAACTAAGACTACTAGAATCCGGTTAGGTACCTTAGTTACCAATTTTATATACAGAAATCCTGTTCTAGTAGCCCAGCAGGCGCTAACAGTTGAACACATATCCAATGGTCGCTTAGAGCTAGGTTTGGGCACAGGAGTATATCAAGAAGACCATACAATGGCAGGTATTGACTACTGGCCTCCTAAGGAACGTGTTCAACGATTTCATGAAGGTGTTCAAATTGTTGACCTGATGCTTCGGAACCCGATCACATCATTTCAGGGAAAATACTATCGTGTTGACCAAGCGGTCTGTAATCCATCTCCAATCCAAGATCCTCGTCCCCCTTTCACAATTGCTGCTTTTGGGAAAAAAATGATGAGGATTGCAGCGGAATTTGCAGATAGCTGGAACACATTAGCACGCAGTACAGAAAATTTACGCGCTGGCACATCTCCTACTGCCGAGGAAGCACTAAATGAAACAAAAAGGCAGAATGAGCAATTGAATCATTACTGTAAATCTTTAGGGCGTAACCCATTAAGTATTAAGCGTTCCCTATTGGTGGGTTGGACACCTGATGCTCCAATTGATTCACTGGACGCCTTCTATGAGTTTGTAGAGAAATATAGTGCAATAGGAATCACTGAATTCATATTCTACTGGCTCACTGATGAGTACCGAGAATTAATTGGTAATCGTATCAGATGTCTTGGTACATCCATGATTGAAAGTATTGCACAGGAAGGGATTCCGAAATATTCGTTGATTTAACTTTGGTTAAGCGACAAAATATCAAAAAGTGAACATCGCAAAATATAGCTTATAATTGTTAAAGCTAGCTTTTGAATAATGAGTTTATTTCAAATTAAATAATTCGTTAAACATTTGTTAAAGAAGTAAAGTAATTAAAAATTAATTAATAAGATGTCGTTGAACGTTGCAGTACTTCGTAACTATGGGAGAAGGTGATAGTCATGAAATCTCGAAGGG
>SOKE01000033.1 GCA_004375875.1 Candidatus Babelota bacterium | reverse complement strand
ACGTATACCTTGCATCATCTTTCGTTCAATTTGGTCCAAGGAACATAGTATCCTTTTGGTAATAAACATAGTCCCCGCCTACCTTTTATATTTGATACATGCACATGACAGCACTGAATAGAAAGACATGGATTAATAACAGTAAGGCCAGCCTTGTGTGCCTGATACATAATACAGGAATCACAATAACCGGTACCAATATGTATATCATCCCGTTCAAAATGCGGTAACGGCGTCTGAAATATCCATGTATCCTGCGATCCTATCATATCTATTCCTTTTTCACGAAAAGGAATTAAATTTCCTCTAGCATCAACATTCCAACGGGTCAAAGCTATAAATTTATTAGTAAGATCATAATCCTCAAGTATCCCAAGCGTATTATTGAAGTAAATATCTGCATTTGAAATAATTATTTTACTGTTAGGAAAAATATCTTTAATTAAGAAAAAGCAATAGCCATATGTAGGACGCCCATTGATATATTGTATCAAAACATTTTTCGACTTTAGGTAATCATGAATTGGTAATGACTGCGATTTTTCATCGTGAGATACATCATAGATAACACATATCTTCTTAATTGAATTATGCTTTAAATTAATATCTAAGCATTTGATGTACTCACTAATCCGCCACTTATTTCTTTCGTTATACAAAACAGTGACAAGAGTAAATTTTTTATTCTCGCTGGCAGACATTCTTTTTGAAGCACCTGCAATAAATCCAATAGATAGGAACACACCGATTGCGATAAAAAATAACTGCCAATATTTCATATGTACTTTCACAAACATCTCATAAAGCTTCCTCATTATGTAACTTTCATATAAAATAGTATCATGATTAAACAGCGGTACCAAGCTCTATTTTTTAATCACCTCATATGAAAAATCGGCTTCTAAAACATTTTATTCAATGTGCAACAACATCACTTCTCTGTCGCGGTCTTATTTTTTTGATGGCGCCAATAACGGTATCTTTTCTGTCACCGAGTGAATTTGGACTTCTCTCATTAACCAATAGCTTTGTTGTCATCATGACTATTATTATTGGCCTTGGTTTACGCAATGTACTTTCATTAGAATATTTTCATGGTAATAAAGAAACTCGTACAAAGCTTATCAGTGATCTTATTATCACCTACTTTCTTATAGCATTGCCTATTTTTGGATTTTTATTGATAAATCAATCAATCATAAATCATTATTTTTTCTGCAATCAAAGTTCAACCTCTCTTATTGTAATCAGTTTTACTCTGTGTTTTTTTATGTTTCTTGTTGAGTTTTTTCAACAACTCCTACAGTATCAGGCACAAATTTCTTTAGCAACAAAACTACAGCTTACAACAGCAGTATGTACTGTTTTATTAACTATTTTCTTTCTCTCTTTTTTTCACTTGGGGGTTACTAGTATTATCACTGCCCAATTACTTGCAATACTTTTAATCTATGGAAAATCATTTATAGCCATTGCTATACACAATAGAAATGCAATCTTTCTTTCTTTAAATAAAATAACGAAAAGAATACCTTACTATTTAAACAGTGGTCTCCCTTTTATTCCTGGCATGCTTTGCAATTGGATTATGGCTTCTGGTGATCGATGGTTTTTAGCAAACTATTCAACCCTTCATAATGTTGGCATTTATACAATCGCAGATGCATTCGGCAGCCTATTTCACATTATTGTTTCTAATTCAATTATCGCTGTTTATCTTCCCCATCTTTTGCAGCAATTTGCAGATCATAAAGATAAACTTCCAATTCTTGAATCCAATAACAAAAAAATTATGTATCTAAGTATGGCAGGTGCATTTATAGTAGTAACAATTGGCTATTTTATAACACGACCAATACTCTTTTATATCCTGCCATATGCATATCAGGAAGCAATTTCATATATATGGCTTACTTTTATTGGCTATATTTTATTAATGGGAACCTACTTTGCATCCATTTTTATTCAATTTCAAAAAAAAGCTTATTTTTTATCACTTTCGCTTCTATTGCCAGCCTTGTTTAATATAATTCTTAATCGCCTTCTTATTCCTCATTTTGCTATTTATGGCTGTATAACTGCTACTATAAGTGCTTACCTACTCTATTTTTGTATCACCTTATTATATAATTACCGATTACAAGCACGCTACACCTTCTTCTTCACAGCCCAATACCAGAAAGAAAATGAAAGTATAATCATGAGCAAATCGACCGGCAAACGTAAGCGCGCATAACCATACCCTCCAGTCATGAATACAACTGCACCAATAAACGGAGCTGTTTTAAGCCACAATAAAGCAATACGTTTGTAATATCCTTCAACACAAAAACACTTAACCAATGGCACTACCATAAATAAGAAAAATCCAAATGAAAGACCAATCCAAATAAGGATAGTAAACAATAATTCAAGCCAGCAAAGTAAACGCATAAATAATGACATTGGTTGTCTATACAGCACATCTTTAATTTTATCAGAAAGAAATTCTTCTAGCGGTTCACAATAATCTCCGCGCGCTAATGCAACAAGATGCTGGCTTGAAAACATATCAACTGTTGTTTTAAGCACTTGCTGCATCCAATCTTGAAACGCCCATAATGGATGACTTAAAATAAGTGGCCACGCTGCTCTTCCATATTCAATTTCTGGTACAACCAGATACCCAGAACCACGAAGTGATTGCGCAACTTTGATAGTTTCTTGATGCCCCCATCTCTGTTGCTGTTTCCAATTTTCTTCTAATGTGCCACCATTAATTCTCACTGCAATCTTTGGTGCAACAAATGTGTTTAAATAAAGACCAAACATAGGACAGAAAAAAATTTTACCAGTCAAATGATAATTTCTGACATACCATCCTCCGATTAGTCCTAAAAATATGAGAGCAAAGAGGAACATCTTTTTTATTTTTTCAGACCATACTCCTTTAGCAAGAACCGCGAGCAATAAAAGCGAAACAACAAATACATAATTTCCCATTGGACGAATATAGGTTAAAATTCCTAACGTAAATGAAGCAAGAGAAATCCACCATAAACTACCAGTGCAAACCTTTTCTCCGATAACCGCAAATGAGGAATAAAAAAAGATTAAAAATAGATAGAAGAGAAGCGTTCCAAGCCCATCGGTCATTAAAAAAGTACTTGAAAGAACAAATCCTAAATGAAATACAGCAATCCAGGCAGAAATCCAAGCAATTGATAATACTCCAGTAAGCATTAAGGCAAGATAAAAGATAATAATTGGGAGTAAAGAACAGAGTGCAATTTGAATCCACAATGCAGCCATTTGAGCAGAATGATTATCATTAAATGTTCTACTTTTTACACCAAACAGGTTATAAAAGAGATGCAAATAAAAGGGATACCCTGGAGCACGCCAAAAACGCGGATAGCCATTCACATACATACCTTGACCAGTTGCCATACTCACCGCACAGTTATGATAATCTGCCGTATCAGCTTGATTATATCGTTCATTATATTGGATATAAAAAAAGAATATTGCCGATCGCAGTAGAAATGCCATAAAAAAAAGTAATAACATATTCTTCTTTGTTGGTTTGGCATTTAATAAAGCCCTTACTTTTTCTGTTATACGCACCTGATCTCCTTGGAATTTATTCTTTCAATGATATATTTGTGCAATTGCATCTCAGCTATAGCACCCTTGATAAGGAGCGTCAACAATTTTTCTTTCACAATTTTTAATGATTAGAATTGAATAAGATTTTTAAAATTCTGCAAAAAAACTATTTTGAGAAACGCAAGAGAGCCCTATGCGGGCAGCACAAGGTATTTTGCTTGTCCAAAATACCTTGACGAAAAAGACACCCGCCTTCGCCAAGGCTACTTCGGGCAGGGCCAACAGTCTGTTGGATCCTTTTTCCGCGCGAATGCATGATCCGACTTCGCATAGGCTACGACGGACAGGCTCCTGGCTTCACGGCATAGAACAAGATGAAAGCTTAAGCCGTGCGCAGGTCATGGTCGCGCTACCGGTTTTTTACCAGATAAAAAAATAATTATGTAGTTCATTCGCGCTTATAGTGTGATCCGAGCCGAAGGCGAGAGGTTACCTTTTAAGCGCTAGAGGGATAAATAAGGGATCCCTCCCTTATTTGCCCTTGTATTAAATATATTGGGCACGCAATATATTTATATATTTAATATATTTATGCCCTGCCGGCATGAGGCAATTAAAGTTATAAGATAAATAAAGGCAAAAAAAATTAGCTAACAACTATAGATAATCTTCTTGATCATGCTGCCGAAGGTGAGCAAGAATTTCACGAACCTGTTCTGCATGATCTTTCTTTACGATTAGTAGGACATCAGCTGTTTTTATAATACATAAATCATCCACACCAATTAATACAGTAAGCGTATCATCATTTATTTCTATATTGTTATTATGCGATTTAATAGCAATAAGTTTATCATTGAAATCTGCATACTGATTTTTTAGCGTAACAAAAGTTGCAATAGAACCAATATCACACCAACTAAAATCCACTGGTAACACATAGATGTATTTACTTTTCTCAAGAAGAACATAATCGATAGAATCAGATCTCACCTGACTATACGCAATTCCACCTTGCAGATATGCCTGAATGCTCTCATACATATCAGGCGCGAGCGCTTTGAATTCCTCAATAATAACAGATGCTTTTGCACATATTACACCACTATTCCAAAGCATATTTTCTTTATTCACATAACTATTAGCAATAATAATTGAAGGTTTTTCATGAAATTGCTTAACCATAAGCGGTTTTTTATGTTTTATATCGCTCGGTAAAACATATTCAATATATCCATATCCGGTAGCAGGGTACGTAGGTTTGACTCCCAAAAGGGTAATGCAATCAAATTTGTTGGCAAAATCAAGAGCTATGCATGCATCGTGCACAAAAAATTCTTTCTCTTCATCAGGAATGAAAGAATCGGTAGGAACGAAAATAATAGTAGCATCAGGATCTTGTTGGATAAGCTTTAAGCAAGCCAAAATAACAGAAGGAGCAGTATTACGCATACATGGTTCAATAATTAATCTTTTTGCACTCGTATGCGAAAGAACCATTTTTTTATAGTTTTTTGTAGTGCTAATCCAGATATTTTCTATGTTAATAAATGATGAGATCCGATCGATTGTCTGCTCAAGCAATGTTTTTTTATTATCAATACTCAAAAACTGTTTCGGTTTGCACTGGCGACTGAGCGGCCATAAACGTTCACTACAGCCACCTGCAAGGATAACTGCATAAAGATGTTCCGAATTCATGAGCACTACCCTCTAAAAACAATAGTTAAGAAGATTTATTATTCTTCACTCTTTCTGCAACAATGGTATGGGCATGCTGCAACTGCTTTATTTTATTTTCCATACCAATGGTAGAATTGGCATGATGCATCAAAACACCACCAGGAACCGTTAAAGGCATACCAGATTCCCATACATTACCAGTAAACGTTCCACCGCCAATAAATTTATCTGAGGGAAGATAACTCCATTTAACAGAATATGGATTGCGAACCTTTATTAAATCCCACAGCAACAGCTGGTCATTCTTCTTATTGTTTTTATCAGTCAACATATTCCCTATTTCTTGCCACACCGACAACGTTTTTACATTTCCTCTACATGCAAAAAAACCTGCACATGGCATACCATAAGGAGTATCAAGTTGAAAAAGCATATCTTTATCGTGCATCAACTCTCGTATCACTTGTTGTGTAGGACCAAAAAATTGGATATCAACATCAGCATGTACAAATATGTCCCCCCAATTTTCCTTTATTGCTCTGATAATTAAATCTACTTTATGACTCATAGTATCAAACCATCCATGCTCCATAAAAGTTCCCGAGGGACATTCTTGCTCAAACCGTTCAAGAATAATCTCATAATTATCACACGAGCGTAAAGAAGGCAAAAACCATTCGTTCAATAGTTTTTCATGTGAGGGAGTATAAAAAGCATAGAGCTTAATTCTCTCGTTACGAGCATACAAAAACCATAAAATCAAAGACAGACTGCATACAATAAAAACAGAAATGAGAATATATAAATAAATTTTCTTCATCTATTTTTCTCTTTAAAAAATCTATACAAAATTACCATGAATACTCTACTATTTTTTAAAGATAGGAGCAATCAAGTAAAATTATCAATGAGTTTCAAGAAAGTACCAAATTAATTTATTTTCTTAACCATTTATAAATTATGAAACCGGCAACAACTGCAGCTCCCCTAGTAACAATATCCATATTCCCAATAATCATCTTCCGTGCAACTGGATATATGAATTCTATTACTGATGCTGTTTTGTATATCAGCTGGCAATGAACAATAAATGGTATAAAGATGTTCATGAGAATCATTCAATGTTAATGGCTGGTTGTTGCAATAATCATGATATACAAGAACAAGAAAGAGTATTTGATCCAATGATAAATCTTTAAGCTGAGCTAGATTCCAGATTTTTGCAGTGCTGCTGTCAAATGAACCAGTAGCAAGACGACTTCCATCTGGCGACCAAGCTACTGAACTGACAGAGTAATTACAGTCGGTGACGATGTTCATAAGAGCACCAGTTTGGGAATTCCAGATTCTTAAAGTCCTGTCTTTTGAACCAGTAGCAATGCGACTTCCATCTGGCGACCAAGCCATTGATAGGATAATTTTTTTATGTCCAGTGAGCTCTTGCAAAAAAGTATCGTACTGTGTATTCCAGATTTTTGAAGTCCATTTTTTTGAAGCAGTAGCAAGGCGACTGCCGTCTGGTGACCAGGAGTAGACAGAGCTATTATGGTTAATAGTATGCAAAGGAGCACCACCATTTTGTGAATCCCAAATTTTTGCAGTTCTGTCCTCTGAAGCAGTAGCAAGACTACTGCCATCTGGTGACCAAGCTATTGAAGTGACCCAGCAATCATGGTCAAGGGTATGTAAAAGATCTCCTGTTTCTGAGTTCCAAATTTTTGCAGTGTAGTCATCTGAACCAGTAGCAAGGTGACTTCCATCTGGTGACCAAGCTATTGAGTTGACACTACCATTATGGTCAAAGATATGTAAAGGAGCACCACCATTTTGTGAATCCCAGATTTTTGCAGTTCTATCATCTGAACCAGTAGCAAGGCGACTGCCATCGGGTGACCAGGCTACTGAATTGACCGGCCCATTATGATCAGTTAATGAAATAGCGAGAGTAATAGGTGATATACTTACTAGCCAAGCCTTGAGTCTTAACGCATTTACAGTAGGACAGTATGAAGAAAGAATAGCATCTTTCATCTTATTTTGATATTTTTGCTCTACAAAGTTTAATCCCATTTCTTGAATAAAATCAGGACTATTTCTGAACTGCTCAAGCATATCATCTGATACTAACACCTGTGGAAGTTGATTTATACACAACTGCTTCAAAGACTTAACTGCAATGATCGAAGGAGAAAATACTGCACAAATAAAAGTAAGAATAAATAGTTTTAATTGGTTCTTCATTTTTAATCCTCAATTATTTTTTAACAATTTATTAATTGGACCTTGTAACTTCCGCTACCACTTAACCACCATTTTCTATCTCAAATTTTTTAGATTTATTTTTATGCGGAATTGTGGTATCTATACTCTAGCATTTTTTTGATATTTTAGCAATTTTTTATATTCAATCTGGAAACAAAAATCAGAGCGATTTCAGAGAAAAATTTTCAGATAGAAAACTCATGGTTCAAGATGGTTCAAGTAAGAAGGCTCAATCAAGAAAAAATAAATAATCTTCAAAAATCAAACAGCCACAGAAAAGGGATGGAAAAGGTTAGAGAAAACACACTCGAACAAGAAAAAGATGCCAAATCGTTTATATATTGGCTTCGCAAAAATCACTACTACCATAGCTGGGTAAAACGGTTTTATCGCGTCTTGGTTCCTGAAGGGATGCGTATTTTACATATTAATGGCAAAAATGGGTATATCCTTGATGTTTTAAAGCCTTCTTTTGGAGTATGTTTGGATGACGATAAAGAAGCCTTAATGAATGGAGCGTTTCTTTATCCTCATTATCATTTTTATCATGGCATAATAGCCGAACTTCCCGTTGATCAACCATTTGATTATATTCTTCTTTCGCTTGTAACAATGGATGTTCATGATATTCAAAAATTACTGCAAGAATTACATCGATTTTGCAATTCTCGAACGCGTATTATTATTGAATCTTATTCTCATGTCTGGGAGCCAGCTTTATTACTTGCTCAAAAATTAGGGTTGCGTCGAGCTACGACTTTTAAAAATTGGTTTTCTCCTTATGATCTGCGCTCTTTTTTGAACTTAGCAGAATTTGAAGTTGTTACTACCGGTCGATATATGCTTCTTCCCTTTTATATTCCGTTGTTATCTTCCCTGTGTAATACATTGCTTGTACATCTTCCCCTTATTAAGCATTTAAGTCTGCATAATTGGTTAGTAGCTCGTCCTTCCACTTTTTGCCATGACCCGGCAGCTACTTCTGTTTCTGTTATTATCCCCTGTAAAAATGAAAAAGGAACTATAGAGCAGGCAATTCGGCTATGTCCTCAGATGGGCAAAAAGACAGAACTTATTTTTGTTGAAGGAGGTTCAACTGATGGAACACTTGAAGAAATTAAACGAGCACAGCATATCTATCCCAAAAAATCTATTCATTACTACAAACAACAAGGAGTTGGCAAGGGTGATGCGGTACGTTTAGGGTGCTCAAAAGCTCGTGGTGACATTATTATGATTTTAGATGCAGATTTAACAGTCCCTCCACAAGAATTGCAAAATTTTTTTAATGCGCTGATCAATGGAAAAGGAGAATTTATAAATGGATCACGCTTAGTCTATCGCATGGAATCACGTGCAATGGGTATTTTCAGTATGCTTGCTAATTTTTTCTTTAGTAAAGTTCTTTCATGGTTATTAGGACAACAGATGAAGGATACATTATGTGGAACAAAGGTACTGTGGCGACATGATTATAAACGAATTGACCAAAATCGTGCCTTATTTTGTTCATTTGATCCCTTTGGAGATTTTGATCTTCTATTTGGAGCAACTCGATTGCAGTTGAAAATTATTGATCTGCCAGTACATTATAAAAATCGCATCTATGGCAAAACTGCGATAAAGCGTTTTTTGCACGGATTAATATTATGTCAAATGTGTATCATTGCCTTTAAAAAATTTAAGTTGTGGCGATTTTAATACTTATGTGAAAATAATGGAAACTAAACTGGATCTTGCACTGATCATTCCCGCTCATAATGAAGAAAAAAGAATAGGAAAAACCTTACAAACCTACTGTCATTTTTTTAGTTTGGTATGCGAAAAGAATCATTGTATACGTGAACTTATAGTTGTACTCAATGGATGTACAGATTACACTGCAGCTATTGTTCAAAAAATAGCGCATGAATATAAATTCATAACGGTCCTTAATTTAACTGAAGCGGGAAAAGGACATGCAATAACTGAAGGCTTTAAATACGCTTTAAAAAGAAATGCTGCACTTATTGGATTTGTTGATGCTGATATGGCAACATCTGCACAAGAATTTTATCATTTGATAAAGAAGATTGATAATTATGATGGAATTATAGCCAGTCGCTATATGAGCAGTGCTACAGTGATTCCACCACGCCCTGCAATAAAAAGATGGGGAAGCAAATTAGTGTTTGAACCACTTGTCAAATTGATGCTTGGGTTACATTATAAAGATCTCCAATGCGGAGCAAAACTTTTTAAACGACAGGTTATTGAAACAATCATTGATCATCTAAAAGAACGGCAATGGGCCTTTGATGTTGAATTACTTTATCTATGTAAATTATTTTGTTTTTCAATCAAAGAGATTCCTACCGTATGGCATGATAGAGCAGAAAGTAAGTTTAGATTACTTAAATCTGGATTACGAATGCTTAGTTCAGTTATTTCTGTACGCTCAAATCACGCAACACTAAAAAAGGCTCAAAAAAGAGTTTAATTGGTGGAAGACATGTGATACACTTCCAGCCGTCGGCTCTCTGAGCTATGGCGGACAGAGCGAACTTTTGATTGGAAAAAACTTATCGTGGATTTTGATCTCCCACAAACAAAACTTCTTCATTGAAAGAATGAATAGTTATTTTTTGAATTATATTTATCAATTGCTCAAATTTTCTAAAGTCATGAGGAAACTCATATTTGATAGGCTCCCCTCCTTTATAATGATCTTCATAATTTCGATGTCGCGGATTTCTTTGTTCTTTGACCCAGTCCTTTAAGAATTTTTGTTCTAGTGAATCAATTATCCCTTGCTTCACTAGATCTCTTGCCATTAACACAAATGGTTTATAAGAAGTTACAGTTTTCCCTTTTTGTATTTTGAGAATCGAAGCAGTCAAATGTTCAACCAATTCTATAGAATCACTATACAAACTACGCATTGCAAACTTAAAAAAATTTTCTAAATAAGCAGCAGAAACATTGAATAGACCCCATTTTTTGATAATTTCATTCAAATGTTTTTCTTCTATTATCAAATCACAATGTATTGCAAAATCCACAAGAAGAAGATAAAGCTTCGAAAATATTGTTTTTCTTAAATCGTCATCGGCATAATTCGAATTCTTATAACAATTTATACACTTTTTACACAAGTCATTGAGGTTCTCCAAAGCCTTAGGCAAATGCGGTTTCAGATCATTTATTTTTTGATCTCTAGTAGATTTATCAGTATGCATATCAATCATAAAAACCTCTTTTTGATAAATGCTCGACCTGATTGGCTTTTGAGATATTTTTCGAAATTTAAAGCAGTCGATTGTTTCGCAAAGCTAAACTGAGCAACAAGCGTCCACGGCTTGTATTTTGCCGTATGAGGCGAACCGCCATTATTGTGAGTTTTTAATCGCTGACTCACATCCCTGGTATACCCAATATAAATCTGATCTGGATAATTATTTGAGATAAGTAAATATACGTAATACATGCTGTTAAAATTTAGAGTAAAATCGGTTTTTATTTTATAATCTTGTCCGTCTTCGTTCTCCTATCGTCGAACTACTTCGGACAGTCTTCGCATTTTTCTATCAATCGAACTGTTAAAATCATTTAAAAAGACTGGCCTGCCAGACGAAGCCCGATGAAGTCGAAGACGAAAACGGGCGAAGACTGGTGGAGGCGATGGGAGTCGAACCCATGTCCGCACTATATCAAACCTCAAGCGCTACATGTTTAGCCTTCGATTCTTCATATCTGACATCTCGAAGACATGACCTGTCAGATACGTCAGGTTCGTGATACCAATCGAGCTACGCACCTAAAGAATCTTACTCGATGGTCCTATCTGATCTACTACGAATCAACCGAACTGATAGGCACGTTTAGTTGATAAGGTTGCTACTTACTTAGGCAAGAGCAACTGCAGGCATTTCTGTCTCTGCATTTCTTTTTTTGACCAATTGTTTAACGAGCACTTAGCCAACGCTCGACATGCTCTTAAAGCTGTCAATAACACGTCGAAGCCATTACGCCCCCAAATTTTTCAAAGATCTGAAATCTATTCTAATTGTAACAATTTCTCATCACCATGTCAATAGAAAAAGGCCTTATTGTGAGACCTTTCTGAAGCAAATTTATCGGTTTATCCTCGGTACTATAAATACATGCATGCCTACACTGTATCTCATTTTGTAGCAACCTTATTTGTTTGGTCTAGAATTGCATCAAACATTGCATCTAATATTAGCTTTGCTTGTTTAATATCTAGATCAAGGGGTATTTCAGTGTTTACAAACTTTTCTAATTTATCTTCTTTCGGTCTCTTACTCACTTTTTGATATATCCTTTCGTATTCTTTTCTACGAGCTTCATTATCCACTAAACTTTCCCCCTCTTTCATGCAGAATAATTCTGCGCAGAATAATTCTGCAACAACTATAGAAAAAAACAGCAATAAAACAGTGCATACTTGTTTCATGATATTGTTCCTTTCACTCTTAAGAAGATAACAATATACTACCTTTTGCAGTTGTTTTATTTGAAATCCCATAGAGTATACAGCTAATATTTCATACATCAAGAATTTATTTAGCAATCGAGGATATACAACAATAAAATAGGGGGGAAATAATAGTATGAATTCAAAAGTTAGTATTTATAACGCCCTCTCAGTTCTCGCTGAACCTGACGTTTAATATCCTTCTCTTTAAGGGCTTGTTTCTTACCTGCGGCCTTTTTGTGCTTGGAAATACCCAGCTGGACCTTGATAATATTTTTGTCACTAAAATAAAGCTTGAGTGGTACAACTGTTACCCCACGTCGGGAGATTTCTCCTATAAGACGGTTAAGCTCCCGTTTATGCAATAACAATTTACGACTTCTGCGAGCAGATTCTTTATCTTTACGGAAAGCCTTAGTATATGGTGTTATATGACAGTTGACCAGGTAAAGCTCACCACCATGAATGGTGGCAAATGAACCAGTAAGAGAAGCCATGCCAGCACGCAATGATTTGACCTCATCCCCGGTCAATACAATCCCCGCCTCAAATGTATCGAGGATGTCATAATCATGATATGCCTTTTTGTTCTGCGCAATAATCTTCACTTTATAACCTTATTCACAAGGGCCATTATTAGTTTGCATTATTATACGAAAAAATACTGTTAGTATAGGATATAGTATAACACTAACAATGATACCGAGTAAATTGCCTCCTACCATAAATGACCAAAATGAAACACCTTTAATACCTGTATAATGGATTAATGGCTGGTTAATCCAGCTCATCCAGGAGGGATTCAGCGTTAAAAAATTGTTGCCAAGGAAAAATCTCAAAAACCAATCACCAAAAAGATAATCAGTTACATAAAGCGGTAGCATAGTCCAAGGATTATTAAGCAAATATGAGGAGGTAAAAGTTACTGATGGGTTGAGCTTAAAGAACCAGGAAAAGAAAAAAATCATTATTGTATGAAATCCAACAAATGGTGAAAAAGCAATATAAATTCCCAAACAGCACGAAAGGGAAAGTCTACGTGGCGATCGTTCTTTAAGAGTTAAAAAATAAATAAATTGCTTAATGCGACTCGCTATCTTCCACATCGTTGTTCCTGTAATTAACGATTGATTGAATAATTATATACTTTAGAGTAAGCTACATTGGTGATTGATTATAGTATATCATTATTATTATTTTTACGAATGAGGCATGGTTATGATGAGAAAACAATGGCTGTCCCACAATCTTATTCTATGGAGTATTACCATTTGTAGTATATTACTTATCCCTACTTTTTCTTATACTTTCATAGATCAAACATATTCTTTCTGTAAAACACCAAATTATTTCAATAAGGTTCTATTAATGGGTTCTATTCAATATCCCCACACAATTGCAAAGGTTCCAACAATACGAATCTATTGCGGAGGCAATAAAATCAAACCGGAAATAAATGACGAGAACAAAAAATTAACCTTTGCTCTTCCAATATATCGCTATCAAACGAGTTTTTATTTACTATTTACTGAAACAATTGATTTTGAAACTGAAGAAAACGTTGTCCTATATTTAAAAATTCCTAAAAATACATTATATAAGCTTTATACTGTTGAACAAACAAAAATAAGTCAAACACCAACAGAAAAGAACAATGAAATATCAGCAACTGATAAGACAGAACAACAAAAAAGTCATTATAATTGGCTGATAAAGGAAAATATGCTGCTTAAGGATAATGGAAGAATTCCTGACAATGCACTCATTATTTGTGTAAATCCAACCTATATAACCGGTCTAGAAGAAGAAGGTGTAATCATTGAAGGGACAAGCGCTCTTGAACTACCAAAAATTATTATACGCAATGATCTATTAGAATTAGTTGGATCTGAAGAAACAATTCATGAGCTTTCTACTAAACTTCTTCTTTCTTTACTTGATTGTGATGCAATTCATGCATCAATTCCACAAGAAATTAATCATCGAACACAAACAATTGTTGCACTAGCAACTTAAGAAGCGATACCCTATGGCTTTGAGCATTTTAGGGATTGAAACTTCCTGTGATGAAACAGCATCTGCAGTTTATAGAGAAAACAGCGGCATATTATCAAATGAACTATTTTCACAAATTGAGTTACATAAACAATTTGGTGGCGTTGTACCAGAAATTGCTTCTCGCTCTCACTTAGAAAAAATTGGGGTAATTGTTCAAAAAGCACTTGATGAAGCCAATTGCTCACTCAAGGAAATTGATGTGATAGCAGTTACAAATAGGCCAGGGCTTCCTGGTTCCTTGTTGATTGGCCTCTGTTTTGCAAAGGCAATTGCATGGGCAAAACAGAAAAAATTAATAGGTATTGATCATTTGGAGGCACACATATTTTCTCCATTTTTGGAATATAACGTACCATTTCCCTATTTATGTCTTACTGCATCTGGTGGACATACGTCATTATATTTTGTAACAGATTTTGGCAAATTTCAGTTGATTGCGCAAACATTGGATGATGCAGCCGGAGAAGCATTCGATAAGGTTGCAAAACTTATTAATCTGCCTTATCCCGGTGGTCCAATGATCGAAAAACTTGCGCAATTAGTAGATTTTGAAGATTTTTTTTCATATCCACGTGGTACAAGCCAAGTTACTAATTTTAGTTTTTCAGGTCTGAAAACCGCGGTTCTTTATGATTTAGTCAAGCGTAACGCCTATGATTTACACAAAAAACAATTCCTCAAAGATATGGACGAAAGACTTAAACAACAAGTTGCTAGTTCATTACTTGTTGCTATTGGGGATATTTTTGTACAAAAAGTAAATGATGCTCTAAAACAACACTCATCAGCTAAAGCACTGACCTTTGTCGGCGGTGTTGCATGCAATGCCTATCTTAAACAGAGACTTCATGATTTGTGTACAAAGGAGAATTGCTCATTTTTTACTCCTTCGCCTCATTTTTGCACTGACAATGCTGCGATGGTAGCCTTTGTTGGTTATTATAAGGCTAAAAAGAAGGAATTTTCAGATTTATATCTTGATATTCTAATCTAATTTGATGCTTATTGACATCGTATTATACGTATTGTGCAGTTTTCTTGTTAATCGCATCCAGAAATTCTTCATTTGTTTTATGTTTTTTGAGCTTTTCTATTAAGAATTCCACACTTTCGATAAGACTCATCGTTGAAAGAAATTTTTGCAAAACCCAAATTTTGTTCAAAACATCTTCTGGCAACAGCAAATCTTCACGTCTGGTACTAGAGATCAAAAGATCAAAGGCTGGGTAGATACGACGATTTGAGAGCTTTCGCGTCATGTGCATCTCCATATTACCAGTACCTTTGAATTCTTCATAAATAACTTCATCCATACGAGATCCGGTATCAATTAATGCAGTAGCGATTATCGTAAGTGACCCACCTTCTTCAAGATTTCGCGCTGCACCAAAGAAACGCTTAGGATGTTGTAATGCTGTTGCATCGATACCACCAGTCAAAATTTTTCCAGATGCTGGGGCAATGGTATTATAGGCACGTGCAAGACGCGTTACAGAATCAAGTAAGATAATAACATCCTTACCTGATTCTACTAAGCGTTTTGCTTTTTCTAGTACGATTTCAGCAACTTGAACATGACGATCTGCAGATTCATCAAAGGTTGAACTTATAACTTCTGCGGATGTATCTTTAACCGTTCTGCGTATGTCAGCAACTTCTTCTGGACGTTCATCAATGAGGAGAATAATTAGATAAGACTCCGGATGATTTGCAATTATAGCATTAGCAATATCCTTGAGAAGAACTGTCTTTCCAACTCTTGGCTGTGCTACAATGAGTCCACGCTGTCCTTTACCAAGCGGGGTAAACATATCCATAATGCGCGTTGAAACTACGGATGGATCATATTCAAGATTAAATTTTTTATCAGGATGAAGCGGAGTTAATTGATCAAAATTAACACGATCAACAATAGCACTTGGTTCTTCATAATTAATTCTTTTGATTTTAAGCAGAGCAAAATATTTTTCGCCCTCTTTTGGCTTGCGAACAATACCCGATATTGTATCACCGGTACGCAAACCAAACCGTCTAATTTGAGATGGTGAAACATAGACATCATCTGGACCAGATATATAATCATACTTAGCTGATCTTAAAAAACCAAAACCATCCGGCAATTTTTCTAAGACGCCTTCTACTTCTGGTTCAAAATCTGGATGCAATTTTATATATTCAATACGTTTAATTAATTCACTCTTCGACATCAAACCAGAACCTATAATGCCCATCCTGCGAGCATATTGAGTTAGGTCATTAAATGAAAATTGGTTAAAATTGACCTGCTGGTTCCAAGAATTGCCACCATATCCCTGTTCCCTAGTATACTGTTGCCTTGATTCCCTTGGTTTTTCTTGTTCTTTTGTTCTGGCTTGATTAGTTTCCTTGCTTCCATTATTAAAGCTTCTTGTACTTCTTCTTTCCCCATTATTTTTACTATAATGTGTCTGTGGATTTTTTTGATATCTTTGCTTCTGCTCATTTTTTTCGTGGACATGTTTGTCTTCCTCGTGCGAGGAACTCTGCCTTTTATTGTCTTCTTGGCGCATGGTTTCGGCACTTTCAGATTGTATATCTAATTGTTTAGATTGTTTATTGTTACTGTTATTATTATCTTTCATTAATTCTCCTACTATATGTAGTATCAGAATAAGGATTGTTTCTACTCACAATCAATCTTTTTAAACATAAGAATGTAGTACTATGGTTATATACCCAGTAGTAACGAAATTAAAAAAATGAATACATATTATGATAGCTGCATAGATTTTTTTAATTGTGGAAGCTCCATAAATAATGTGACCAATTAAAAAGCTTTATTGCACTATATAGTGATGAATGCATAACCATCACTTTATTTTGTATAATGGCTTTCCTTTTTATCTATTATTTTTTGTAAATTAGCATCATCAAAGAACTTGCAATATATATAGAAGAATAAGTTCCAAATATAATACCAACAAGCAACGCTATCGAAAGGTTTCGTAGCATTTCACCTCCAAAAATCAAAAATGCCATGATCGCCAATCCCGTTGATAAACTTGTCAATAATGTACGGCGTAACATCTGATTGATACTCGTATTAACAATTTCATAGAGTGATGAGTGACGCATCTGAATTAAATTTTTTCTAATTTGTGTAAAAATAACAATCGTATCATTAATCGAATATCCAAGAATAGCCAAAATTGCCATAACAACATTAACCGATATTTCTAAATTGAAGAACATAAAAGTAGCCACTATCGCAATAGCATCATGGAACAATGCAGCAACGGCACCCAACGCAAAACCAAGTGACCTAAATCGTAGGACAATATAAATAAGCATAGCAAGCAGTGCCAAGAAAATAGCTTGCATTGATCTCCAACGAAGTGAAGCACCAATAGTTTGGCCTACCGATTCACTTCGTAAAATAGAGATAGTAACATCTGGCATCACTTTGCTTATTGCATCTTTCATACGTACTGCCAATCCCATCGCATCACCTTCAAAGGCTTGCACACGAACAAGAACTTCCTCTTTACCTGCAAATTCACGCATCACAGCTCCAGGCCACCCAGCTTTTTCTAAAATTGTTCGCAACTCGTGAACTGAAACCGGCTTGTCAAACTTAAAAAGAACTTGCGTGCCCCCAGTAAAATCAACACTAAACTTTAGAGGTTCTTGTCCAGTCTGTATACGATAAATATACGTTCCAAAAAAGCCACCGATAATGCCCAATGAAATTATAGTCGTTATTAAGCGGTATTTGAGAAAATCAATCATTCCTCTCCCTAGCGAATATGTTTAGCTTTTTCATAACACCTATTACTTTAGCCTTTTTCCTGGTCTACAACAAGACAGTATAATTTTTTTGATATATTTGAGAATGAGAATACCATATTATTACTTAGAAATAACTGAAACATATTTTCGTCCCTTAGGACCATAGTGAAACTTAATAATACCTGGCCCCATTGCAAACAAGGTGTCATCCCCTCCTCTACCAACTAATCTACCTGGTTGAACACGTGTACCACGCTGGCGTACAATAATTTCGCCACCATTGACACGGTGCCCATCAAATAGTTTAACTCCCAGTCGTTTACTATGACTATCGCGATTATTTTGGGTTGAACCACCAGATTTACTCGTTGCCATGGAGACTATACCTCATATATTCTCAATCAAATTTTGTTTTAATATGGTATGCTTTTTTTATATTTACTAACATGAAAAAGGCTAAATAAAAGACTAGTTTAATACTATTTCAGTACTAAGTATGCTCATAACCCGGAAAATGTCAAGATTTTTATTCAATCAACTACTCAGGGGAAAATTGAAATCTTACTTAGTTATCTCTTTCCAATTACTTCCTTCTCGCAAGCTTACTGTCAAAGGAACATTCCAGTCAACTATTCCCTCCAGTGTTGATTTAACTAGATTTGTGGTTTCTTTGAGTTGTATCTCTGGAACTGAAAGAATGAGCTCATCATGAATCTGCAAAACAATTTTACTATCCAAACCATGTTTATGCAGTGCCTGATCAAGTTGAAGCATTCCCAATTTCATAACATCAGCGGCTGTTCCTTGAACCCGTGTATTAATAGCTATACGTCGTGCTTCTTCATAAAGCACCTTATTTCTTTCATAAATACCAGGTATATAACGACGCCTACCCCACTCTGTTTCTACATAGCCGGTATCTTTTACCTGCTCAATGACTTTTTCCATCCATTCAGAAACTACCGGATATTGCTCAAAATATTTATCAATATAATATTTGGCATCTTTAAATGAAATATCAAGCTCTTTGGAAAGTCCATACGGTGTAAGACCATATAAAATACTGAAATTAATGCGCTTGCCAATTTGGCGCTGATCATGGGTTACTTTTCCGAGAGGAACATCAAAAAGAAGCGCAGCAGTTTCAGTGTGAATATCACGACCTTTTGAAAATGCTTCCATCAACCGCTGCTCCTGGGTAAGGTAAGCCATTACACGCAGCTCTATCTGGGAATAGTCGGCCGAAAGAAACTTATGACCCTCCTGAGGTTTAAATGCAGCACGAATTTCAATACCATAGCCACCCGAATCGGTTGGAATATTTTGCAAATTAGGCCTATAACTTGAAAGTCGCCCAGTTGCCGTGGATATCTGACTGAAAGTAGTGTGAATCTTACCAGTCTTTGGGTTTATATAGGTTGGCAAAGCTTCAATATAAGTACTTTTAAGCTTGAATAATTCGCGGTATTTCATGATTAGACCGGGAACCGGATGAAGCTTTGACAGCTTTGATAATACCTCATGATCGGTTGAATATCCTTTACCTTTGACACTTTTTTTCTGTGGAGGCAATCTTAGATCATAAAATAACAACTGTTCTACTTGTTTTTGCGAATTGAAGTTAATCCGTCCCCATTCTTTCTCTATCAATGCATAAATTTGTTGTTTTACCGTATCTAGTTCTTTCACAACTTTTTTGTTGAGCTGATTCAAAAACTGCACATCAAGACTTATTCCCTCAATTTCCATATCAAACAGAAGCTGGATCAACGGATGATCAATTTCACGATACAATTCTACTAATTTTTTATCGCTTAAATTTTTCTGTAAATATTGAGCTAATTTAAATGTTTGATGGGCATCGCCAGCTGCATACCGCGTTGCTAAATCAAGTGGTACATAGGAAAAATTTTTATAATTATTATCTTTGACAACTTCATCATAAGTCAGCATTGGCTCATCAAAATAATAGATTGAAAGTTGCTTAAGTCTGGCAGATTGCCATTCTTTAAGGAGTAATTTAGCAGCAATTAAAGAGTCAAACTTTATTCCTTTAATATGCACGCCATGTGCATATAAAACAAGCTGATCAAATTTTGCATGATGGAGATACTTTATATACTGCTCATCCTCTAAAATCGGTTTGAGCATATTTATAATTTCCTGTGTACTCAATTGCTGATCATCAACTTGATGTCCGCATGGAATATAATAAGCTTCCCCCTCTTGAGCACAAATAGAAATACCAACAAGTTTACATTGTAATGGCTGTATACCATCCGTCTCTGTATCAAACGCAAAACTTTTTTTCTTTTTAAGTAAAGAACAAAATTCGGCAAGCTCTTCTTTGTTCGTAATTGTCTTAAAATCATATTTGGCCAGCTTTTCAGCTGGATTGCTCACGGGATAGCGTTGTCCGAACAACTTATCAAGATCTTTTAATAAGCTCTTAAAATCAAGCTTCTCAAATAGCGGACAAGCATTAATCCAGTCATCTTTATCAAAGGCAAAATCTTTTTTGGTCAAACCAGTTGGATAATATTGGAGCAAAAAAAGTCGTTCACTTAAAAAAGCATTTTCCCTATTTTCTTCGAGGGCTTTACGAGTACGATCCTTTTTAACTTCATCAAGCCGAGCATAGAGGTCTTTGAGCGATTCAAACTGTTGGACAAGATCTAAGGCTCCCTTTTTACCAATGCCGCGAACCCCTGGAATATTATCGGAAGCATCTCCTAGCAACGCAAAATAGAATGGCAATTTTTTAACTGGAAAACCCATTTTTTCTTCAAATACAAACGTATCGATAATCTGATCTTTAAATGGGTCAAACAATAAAACATGCTCATTAAGGGCCTGCCCCATATCTTTATCTGAGGTTATTAAAATGGTAGTTAAACTCTCTTTTTTGAGCTCCTTGACCAACGAGAACATAATATCATCTGCCTCAATACCAGACATAGAAACATTTTTAAGACCAATACGATTAGCAAACTCAAGAATAAGCTCTTTTTGATCAAATAAGTCACTTGGTGGCTCCTGACGGGTTGCTTTATACTCAGTATAGATCTCATGACGCTTTGTCTTACCCTTACTATCCCATACCAAAGCGATATATGCAGGCGAGAATAGGTCAATAAGCCGCCTAATCATGCGACAGAAGCTATAAACAGCCTGAACAGGCACTCCCTTGCTTGTGTGAAGTGGCCGCAGTCCATAATAAGCTCGATATAAAAATGAAGATCCATCGATAAGAAATGCCGTTTTTTTAGGGTCAAATTTCTGCATAGGTCTCTCGAATAATAATTTAAGGTGTTTAGTCATTCTAAGTATATCCTATTTGAAGAAAAACTCAATAGTATTCAAGCGCACTAGTTGCTGGTTTTCGATGTTTCTAACATCTCCTTAACTTGTCTAAATAAACCTGGTCAATACAAAGAAATCTTACCTAAAAAAGAGGTGGTTTTTGACATAAAAGCATAATTAGATATAATGTTTATTAAATATATCTTCCCTGAAATACTGTAATTAAGTAGAGGTTATACTATGAAATATGCCATTATAATAAATATATTACTCTTACTTTCTTCAACTCTAAATGCCATGAGGCCTGAAAAACGTGAACATGCGCACCAGTCTAGTCTAAGGAATCATGAAAATCCGATTCGTCAACAACAATGTCTAATATGTCTAGATGAAAAAGCTATGTCAAACTTCATTACCCTAACATGTACTCATTCTTTTTGTACAGAATGTTTAACACATATAATTGATACAAGTATTTATGAAAGAAGTACAGCTCAACTACGATGCCCATTACCAGAATGTGCAAGGCTATTAAATGAAGCTGATATTAAAATTATAACAAACAATAATCAAGCAAAGATTGGTGCAATAGCTGATATACAAACACAAGAATGGATTGCAAAACAACCTAATGCAAAACATTGTCCAACAGTTAATTGCCCATATGTTTTTCTAAATGACAATCCCCAAGCACAAACAATCAGATGCCCACAATGCAATCAGCGCTATTGCTCAAACTGTCTTTTTTTACATGATCAGAAAATCTCTTGTAGGGCAGCAGAATCTGAAAGAAAAACCAATCCAGAAAATCAACAATGGTTGCAAGCACACACAAAACCATGCCCTCAATGTGGTACAAGAATTGAAAAGAATGGCGGATGTGATTATGTTACCTGTAGAAATTGCCGTCATGGCTTTTGCCTTAATTGTTATGGAACTCATCATGTAAGTAAATGTACATTGCCCGCAGTAAATATACCATTACAAGTCAATCAGCAAGGAACTGCACAACTGCAAAGAGAAGAACAACAAGAACAGGAACGAGCACGGAGAGAAGATGTTGTAAGACAACAACACGAAGCTCAGTTAGCAAGACAACAAGAAGCTTTACTAGCAAGACAAAGGGCACAACAAGAAGCTGCAGCTAGAGAACAAGCTGAACGAAAAGCAAGAGAAGAAGCACAGCATATTGCCGAACTTGAACAAAAAAGAAGGGCACAAGAAATGCTCTATAGAGCCATACTAAATGACTCAGCTGAAAATATTATGCAGGCAACGGATGCCGGTGCTGATGTTAACTTAGAAATTAATAACAAATCTCCGCTTATGATAGCTACTTTACTTCGAAAAATAACGGCATTTGAAGCACTATTAAATGCGGGAGCCAATGCCAATATTGAAGCTAAAAAATTGGTAGAGATTACTGTTAAATTAGGTAATTTTAGGCCAGTGCGAATACTTCTTGAAAGAGGAGTTATTGAACCACAATTTTACCTCTTGGATCCGCAAAAGCCTGGTCACGGTATAGGGTTGATAACTCCAGCAATCATGATAGGCGATGTGAGATCGGCCATCTATCTTTTGGATAGAGGTATTGGTTTTTCAGGTCGCGGTTTCGATAATAGATGGAACAAAACCATAATAGATGAAATTTTTTGTTTACTTAATCGTCAGGTTGCAAATGCCGATATTCCTATTGAACTAATTTTGGAATTGATCCAGAAAATTATCAATCATGGGTATATTACCGACAACATTTGGTATTGGGGCCTTAACGGTCATGAAACCTGGATTCTAGCTAATAGAAATTTAATCTATCAAAGAACAGAAATTCTCGAACTTTTTTTAAGAAATGGGGCTAACCCAAATCACGTTATAGATATAAATATGCCACATAGATCAAGCGGAGGTATTTGGACTTGGACACCATTATTAAGAGCTATTAAAGCAGGCGAAAGAGTAGCTGTCCAAGTATTATTAAATGCCGGAGCAGATATTAATCTTAAGGCTAATCCAATCAGTAGTCAGGGATCATTTACACCATTAGCTTTTGCGGTAGAATGCGGTAATGCAGAAATAGTAGAACTTTTGGTGGAAAGAGGCGCAGAACTATTTGCTGAAGTTCTTCAAAAGCCAAAAGCAAGAACAAGAACGCTCGGTGGAATAGGTGGACCTAGAAGACCAGCTGCGCATTAATAATATTGTATAAAATAAAAGATGGAGGAATTATCATCGAGTAATAAGATATAAAATTACTTTTATCGCATAAAAATCTTAGAGGAAAGCAATGGAGAATTCCTTCCCGCATATTTCAGAAGCAGAAAAACAAAAAGAGTGGTTCATCCTCTTGAAGCCAATTATTGAAAGAAGGCGATCTTGTATCAATTCAAATAAATCTAGATTGTTGCAGGTTTTGTCGGATGAAAATGCATGGCTAAAACCAAAAAAAATAATAGAATACTCATTAAAAGTTTGTATGGATTCTAAAAAAATTTTTTTCAGGATAGCTTCAAAAATTTCCTTCGATGAGAAGAAGGACCCAGATGAAGTTATTGATGAAATGTTTGCTGAAATTAGAGTAATTCCTTTGTTATGTGTACTTGGATTTGAAGATCTGAGATACAATTGTAAAAACAACGTAGATTTTAATGCTATCCTAAAAAAAGAGTCCTTTGGGATTGAGGTAACTTATATTAATGGACCAAATTTTAAGACTCAGAAAAAAATCGGGGAAAGTTATTACCAACTTAGTCCAAAAAAATTAATTAATCGTTTAAAATCAGCTTATGATAGCAAAATAAACCAAGTATCAAAGCATTGTAGTCAATGTAATGCCATCATAATTATAGTCACTGATCTAGAAGAAAGCTATTTACCTTGGTTAGAGGAACAGCCATTTAAAAAAAAGCACCCAATACAATATTTTGTTGATTCATGCAAAATTCAAACTATAGTTTTTGGTGCTGGTTCTACGCTATATATACCCAATAGTTTGCAAGATAAATTACAATCTTTTGACAAAGATAAATATGTTGAACTAGCTTATGATATGACTATCAATAACTAATTTTCAGCTCAATTCTCAATGACGAATAAATCGTCTGAATATGCTCTAATCTAACATCAAACTTAATTTATTCGTTCCTAAATAAGTCTCTATCAGAGAGCCCTTTAATACATACAAGGGTTAATAAGATCTCTTTTGCAGATTAAAAATGGAAAACATTTTTGAGTCTCATCTAGATAGCGTTATACTAATCACATGTATATTCATGTCAAACTGCTCAATGGATTTCCAAAAGTACTACTCTATAAAATTCCTGATAATTGGAATGAAAATATTCATGCCAACATGATCGTGCAAGTACCATTGCGTACACATATAGTACCAGCACTCATAGTAAAAACATATCAAGAAAAACCAAATAATTGCTCATTTACTATAAAAAACGTTCGTTCTATTGAACCTTTTCCTGATGATGCCTATTACTATTCATTTATAACACAACTCAGTAATTATTATCAGGTCGAACAAATTCATTTTTTAAAACGTATTCGCAGTTTTATTCATAATCAAAAAAAGAGAGAAGAAATTTTATTACCTTCATATGAAGATATAAAGGAATCACCGGTTATCTTAACGGCAGAACAGCGTATTGTATGTGATTTTTTAATTCCACGTATCAAACATCAGAACTACATGCCAGTACTTCTACATGGAGTCACTAGTTCAGGAAAAACAGAAATTTATAAAAAACTTATTAATGAAACCATTTTAAACCAAAAAACAGCAGTGATCTTAACACCCGAAGTAAGTTTGGCTCTACAACTTGAAAATATACTGAAACAACAAATTTCTTCGCATATTTTAATGAGTAGCTTTCATTCAGCGACTAGTCATAAGGATAAACGACGAGTGTGGGAATTATTATTACAGAAGAAACCTTTTGTTCTTCTGGGTGTACATTTACCAGTACTACTGCCTATACCAAATCTTGGTCTTATTATTGTCGATGAAGAACATGAAACAGGATATCAAGAGAAAAAACATCCAAAAATAAATAGCAAGGACGCAGCATTATTGCGTGCGAGTATCGCAAAGATTCCCATTGTATTAGGATCAGCTACACCTTCGTTGAGCTCTTTGTACAATGTAAAACAACGGAGGTGGCATTTTTTTCAACTCAAAAATCGCTTTGCTGGTTCATTTCCAATCATTAAAATTGTGTCGATGAAAAAGAATCAACAACGTAAAAGCTTTTGGATAACAAGAGAATTACAATACGCTATTCAAAATCGGCTCAATAAAAAAGAACAGACAATTATTTTTTTAAATAGGCGCGGCTATAGTTTCTTTGTGCAATGCTCTTCCTGTAGTTTTATTTTCTCGTGTAAAGCATGTTCAGTCAGCTTAACCTTGCATCAAAACAATACACTTGCATGTCATTATTGCGGTTTTGCAATACAATTACCAGACAGTTGTCCACAATGCACTGCTTCTGAGAAAAAATTATTAAAAAAGGGAATCGGTACACAGCAAGTAGTCTCTATTTTATCTCAATTATTTCCATCTTCACGTATTGGCCGTGCTGATTTTGATGTTTCGAGTAAGAAAAAAATATGGCAACAAACAGTGCGTGATTTTGAATCAGGTAAAATCGATATTCTGGTTGGTACGCAAACAATTGCCAAAGGATTTCATTTTCCCAATGTTACACTTGTTGGTATTTTGTGGGCAGATTTGAATTTACATTTTCCCATTTACAATGCAACAGAGAAAACACTACAGCAGCTTATTCAAGTCGCTGGTCGGGCAGGAAGGCAGAGTATTGAAAGTACAGTAATTGTACAAACAATGACATATTATCCTATTTTTGCATACTTGAACGAAATTGATTACCTTGCCTTTTATGCACATGAACTCGAGAATCGAAAGGAATTATGTTATCCACCGTATTATCGTCTCGCTGAAGTAGAATTTAAACATCCAGATGAGCAGGTAGTTGATATTGAATCAGTACAGTTTTCTGCATTGCTAAAAGATCTTATTGAAGAGCAACGATTAACAGTAACAATCTTAGGTCCTGCAAAGCCACCTGTGTATAAAATTAAGCGGATGCATATACGTAAATTGTATCTTAAAGGGTCAACAATTAGTCAGATACTTGAACTCTATAAACAAGGAATCAAAAGCATATCTTACAAAAGTTCAATTTTTTTTACGCCAAATCCTCTTTGCTGATTATATTTTTTTACTACAACTGTTATTTCTAATTTTAGGAGACAAGAAAATACTTCCGATAATGGTTAAGTTCCGCTATTGATTCTTTAATATCGTCGAGTGCACGATGTGCATCTCTTTTTTCAAAGAATGCATGAGGATCTTCTGGATACCAACGCATGATGATTTCTTTAAATGAAGTTACATCTATAAGACGATAATGTAAGTAAGAAAGTAATCGAGGCATATAGATACGTAAAAAAGCCCTATCTTGCCAGATTGAGTTGCCACATAGTGGAGCTACTTCTGGCAAACAATATTCTCGGATAAAATCAAGTGTTTGCTGCTCTGCATCTTGAAGGTTTATCGCAGAGTGACGAACTTCTTCAAGCAGTCCTGATTTTCTATGAAATTCTGCCACTACAGAATTCATTTCCTCTAACACTACATCTGAATGATGAATAGAAAGCGAAGGACCGTGTGCGAGAACGTTTAAATCTTTATCCGTTACAATTGAAGCGATCTCTAAAATAACATCTTTTTCCAAGCTAAGGCCGGTCATTTCTAAATCTATCCAAACTAAATTATCTTTTTTATTCATGCAGATTTACCTCACAATTTCCAAATCTTAAAATTAATTAGCTGTAAAAAATATAAAATTAATTATATTTTATCGCAAGTTTTGATATAGTATAATTATGGATTTTGTTGAGCTACAAAATCTTTCAAAAAATAAAATTAATAAACAAAAAATAATAATTTTTATAATTTTACAAGAATAATGAATTTGCAGAAAATACGTGTTGGTGTATTAATGGGGGGGAAATCAATTGAAAATGAAGTCTCATTTAATTCTGGTCGTACTATTTGTGATCATTTAGATACTGAATGCTACACCATTATCCCTATCTTTCAAACTATTGAGGGCACCCTATATATTTTGCCTGGGCATTTTTTGTATAGAGGAAAGATTGCTGATTTTGAGCACCGTCTTGCGCATGAAGCTACTCAAATCTGCTGGGATGACCTTAAGGATCTTGTTGATTTTATCTACATAGCAATTCATGGCCAATATGCAGAAGATGGTACCGTTCAAGGAATATTAGAATTATTTGATATTCCCTATCTCGGCTCTGGTGTATTTGCCAGCGCATTGAGCATGGATAAAACAATACAAAAAAGCTTTCTGCGCATTTCTGGTATTGATGTACCACGTAGCATATCTGTAATGCCCAATCAGATTGGCATATATACAAAAAATATAAATGCCTTGCTTGACCTGCTTGAGCAAGCAGGTATTAAAACTCCCTATATTGTTAAACCAAATAACGAAGGTTCTAGTCTTGGAATATCAATTGTTAAAGATAAGCAAAAACTCTTATCCGCAATACGTATGGCATCTATGATTTATCCTTCCAAAAAACAGCCTGTACTGATCGAAGAAAAAATTGAAGGAATGGAATTTTCATGTATAACCATAACCGATTATAAAACAGGAAAATTTATGCCGCTCCCAGCAACCGAAGTTATAGTAGACAATTCTGTACAATTTTTTGACTACGAACAAAAATATATGCCCGGCAGAGCAACTGAATTTACTCCTCCTCGCTGCAGTAAAAAACTACAAAAAAAGATTCAAGATACCTGTATTAAAGCTATGCAAGCACTTGGTATCACCAATATTTCGCGTATTGATGGATTTGTAACCAATGATGAACGAATTGTTATCATTGATCCCAATTCACTCTCTGGTATGGGACCAGCAAGTTTTTTGTTCCGTGAAGCTGCCGAAGTTAATTTGAGCCATACAGAATTAATCAATCACCTAATTGAGACAGAATTGCATGAATATGGTTTAACACAAAAAGAATATCAAAATAAAACTAAAACAACCTTAATAAAGGTAAAAAAGACACGTGTAGCCGTTTTAATGGGCGGCCGTACTAATGAAAAAGAAATTTCACTTGAATCCGGTCGTAATGTTGCTTACAAACTGTCACCCCACAAGTATGATGTGATTCCTATTTTTGTTAATCATAATTTGGAACTTTTTACTATTAATCAGTCTATTTTGGTCCGCAATTCAACACATGAAATAGAAACATTATTAGAACCAAAAATGAAAGTTCGCTGGTCTGATCTTCCTAATCTTGCCGATTTTATATTTCTTGGTTTGCATGGTGGGGAAGGTGAAAATGGATGTATTCAAGGCATGCTTGAAATGTTGAATCTCCCCTATAATGGCTCATCGGTATTGACCAGCGCATTATGCATGGATAAATACATGACCGCTAAATATCTACGGGCTCATACTATTGAAGTACCAAAATCACTACTCATAAGTAAACAGGATTGGCATAACAAAAAAAAAGAACTATTACAGGCTATTTTTGAAATGCTTCCTTCATTTCCTCTGATTGTAAAACCGCATGATGATGGCTGTAGTATAATGGTTCAGAAAGTTTCTAAACAAAATGATCTTGAGGCCGCAATTGAACATATTTTTTTACATGATAAAGAATATGCAATGATTGAAGAATATATTGTTGGTATGGAATTAACTGTCGGTATCATTGGTAACGAAAAAGCCCAGGCTTTACCACCAAGTCAAGCAATAGCTCAAGCAGAAATACTTTCTATTAAGGAAAAATTTTTACCTGGAGCAGGTGAAAATCAAACACCGGCACCATTGTCAAAGGATACTATCACATATATTCAGCAAGTTATGGAACAAACATATACAATTATTGGTTGCAAAGGATATGCACGCATAGACTGTTTTTATCAATCAGCACAACAAAGCCCTACAAAAAAAGAACGTGTCATTATTATCGAAATTAATACACTTCCTGCGCTAACACCATCAACCTGCCTTTTCCATCAAGCAGCAGAAATCGGTATTAAACCAATGGATTTTATTGATCTTATTGTAAAGCTTGGCTTGCAAGAACATAGACGAGAAACAAAACATCCAGTAAAAACAAAACAACCACTGTTTCAGAAAGAAGCGTAGCCTATAACTATGAATTAATTAGTCTTTAAATATTTTTTTCGTATAGCACGATGCTCTTCTAAAATTTTTGGCATAAAAGTTCTATCAGTAGATAAACCATTGGGATTTTTATAATATAAGACATACACACCATCTATTTTTAGAAAAACAGCTCCATTCTCTGCCGTTCGAAGCCACATTTCCCAGTCACCTGCATATTTTAGCTTTTCATCGAAGAAACCATATTTTTGGTGCATTGATCGCCGCCACATAGGGTTGCAATGAGGAGGGTTGCATCGTCTTAACAGTTTTGATGAAAATTCTGGCCAGTTACTACGAGCATACGCTCGATTGTGTTCAAAAGTTTCATTCGGAAAGAGAGTTTGACAAAAATCGGAATAAACAAGATCAACTTCTTGATGTTCTAATAATGCCTGTAGATGTTTTTCATAACAGTTTGGTGCAAGCCTATCATCTACATTTGCATTGGTAATAAATTGTCCTCGCGCCATAAGTATACCAACATTCCATACTGCATAGATTCCAGGGTCTTTTTCCAATCGTTTATATATGATGTTTGAATATTGATGCATATATTCTTGAATAATTGATTCTTCGTTTCCTGGCGAATTTGCATTAATAATAAGCAATTCACATTTATCAAAAACTGTTTGCCTGGCTATATCTTTCAGAAATCCTTCAATGAACTCATCTGCGTTATACAGAGAGGTTATAATCGAAATAGCCGGTTGAACTTTTGAACGAGTAAGAACAGCAGAACTAAAAATACCAATAAACAATATTAAAATTAGATATTGTTTATGTTTCATAGTACCATTCTCCTCCCTAGATGTTTTACAATGTTAGCATATTGTTTCTCTGTTTAATAAATGCATCTCTTTTTCGATATGCATTGCTTGATTAGTAATTCCAAGTAAGCAAGAAAGATCCAATTTAAAACCTTCTTCAAAAAGACCCAATAATGTGGATTGTAACAGTGGGTTTTCTAAAATAAGAGCAGGTGAACATTCAAAAGCCAGTCCTACATGACTCATGTCAAATGTAATACCCTGCCAAAGCTCTTCAAACAACACAGGATTATCATATACAACATTGGAAAAAGCTTTCTTGATATCAGCAGTACGATATAATCCTAATGATATTGTATGCGGTTTTTTCCAATCATATTCACCACAATCAAATTGCCAGGCATACATATCATTCTCAAGATCGATAAAGGGGGGAAGCTTTTGTTGCCGACATAATTTATAATGCCTTGTTATATTTTTTCCAAGAGTTAGATAAAAACCATAAGCGCTTGTTTTTTCAAGCTCGTGTATGCATCTTTGTAAATCGATTGGTTCTTTGATAATAATGCCATCACGTGCAAAAAGAACATATTGTGTTTGTCCAATGAGTTTTTCCATAACACACGGCAACGAAGATTGAGATCCCTGCTGATAAGCATAAAAAGATACTTCATCAAATAATTTTTTAAGTTCATTATATCCCTTTTCAAATCTATCGGTGTTGGTATGGAAAAGAACATTGATATGAAAGGGTCCTGAAAAGTAATTGTGTACCGATTCGAGTAATGCATAAAGAAGCATTGGATTATCTTCAGAAAAAATTACCAGAGCTATCGGCGCGTCTTTATTACTTGATTTTGTAAGATCTGGAGCCTGCTTAACTCGTGCATATTTTTTGCGAGTATCAATTACCTTGTCATAATAACGCTGTGATATAAGATATTGCTTGTAATCATTGAGAGGGGTTGCACAGTTATATACATAAAGCACATCAGGAATAAATTTGCTATGATCACGCGCCATTTCCAATAGAGAAAACATGATAACCTTATCGCAATTTACGGGTAACCACATGCCACGATATAAACAATCTTTAAGCCTTATTCGCTTGAATAGCCATGCATAAAAACTGCGCAGGTGAGAAGAAATCCATTCATATTCTCGATATAAATTTTTTTCGTGTATGATTGTTGGAAATTCACGGCAGAAGCCCTGCCTACCTCCTGGATATTTCTCAAATTGGCCATAGGTCATCCATACATTAGGATCAGCATAAACCTTATTAAGTTTCTGCAAAACATATTCATCTTTAAACCAATCATCACCATCCAAATCAACAATAATTTCATAATCTTCGCACATATGGCCAGCTTTAAAGTGATTGGCCATAGCACCACGACGAGTACTGTTTCGGATTAAAGTAACACGATTTATTTGATCATGTTGCTCAATATACGATTTAACAAATTCATAGGTTTTATCCGAAGAATAATCATCAATATAAATTACACGATAATTAGAATATTGTTGCATAAAAACAGAATGCAAATTCCGTTCATACCACTCACTATTATTGTATGATGGTATAACAATTACAAACGATTTTTCTTCCTTAGATTTATTAACATGCGATTTTTTATCCTGCAAAACTATTAATAAAATAGTAATAAGGATTAAACCAAATATTATGATTTTTTTTCGAATCATAGGAATTAAACCTCTGCTTTACTATAACGCTCTTTATACCATGCAACTGTTTTTCTAATTCCCTCTTCGAGTGAATAAGTAGGTTTCCATCTAAGCTTTCTTATTATTTCACTATTGAGAAGTTTACGTGGCATACCATCTGGTTTTGTTCTATCAAAGGTAAACTCTCCGTTATATCCAACAATTTTTTTTATAAGATGTGCTAGATCAATAATTTTTATATCTGTTCCAGTACCGATATTGACAATTCCATTACCATTGTAATGTTCCATTAAAAATAGACCTGCATCAGCAAGGTCATCAACATAGAGAAATTCACGATAGGGGTTGCCAGTGCCCCAAATAACAACACTATCATTTTTTAACAGATATGCCGCATATATTTTTTTAATCAGTGCTGCTAACACATGTGAACTTTGTTCATCAAAGTTATCATTGGGGCCATATAAGTTTGTTGGCATACAAGTGATAAAGTTAGTACCATACTGACAATTGTATGCATGACATAATGTTATACCTGCTATCTTTGCCACTGCATACGGTTCATTTGTTTTTTCAAGAGGTCCTGTTAATAGATATTCTTCTTTGATTGGCTGTTGACAATCACGCGGATATATACAGGAAGAACCTAAAAAGAGTAATTTTTTAACCCCATAGGTATAGGCAGCATGGATAACATTAGTATTAATCATAAGATTGTCATAAATAAATGATGCAGGATAATCTAGATTTGCTTTAATACCACCAACTTTTGCAGCCGCCAGAAAAACATATTCTGGCTGTTCTTTCTGGAAAAACTGTTCCACAGCCTTCTGATTACGCAGGTCGAGTTCATTATGTGTACGAACAAGAATATTTGAAAATTTTTCATTTAATTTTCTGAGTATTGCTGATCCAACAAGTCCATGATGACCTGCTACATATATTTTAGAATTTTTATCCATCATTGCCTCTGAACAACGAATAGTTGCAGTAAATTTTCTTAAGACAGAGTTTTAACTTATACATGATGTTGATTTGTTTAATTCTTTTTCGATTTGTAAACAATCATATTTAACCATCATTTTAACTAATTCTCTAAAGGCAATAGTTGGTTCCCAATTAAGTTTTGTCCGTGCTTTTTGTGCATCCCCTAAAAGTAACTCAACCTCAGTTGGCCTGAAATAGCGTGGATCGATGGCCACTACTACACGCCCAGTTACCTTATCAACTCCTTGTTCCTCCAGACCAGCACCACGCCATTCAATCTCAATATCAACTTCTTTGAATGCTGCTTCAACAAACTCTCGTACCGAATATGTTTGTCCTGTTGCAATAACATAATCATCAGGTTCATCTTGTTGTAGTATGAGCCACATAGCTTGAACATAATCCTTTGCATACCCCCAATCCCGCTTCGCATTAAGATTTCCCAAATAAACGGTATCTTGAAGTCCATATTTGATACGTGCAACAGCACGAGTAATTTTTCGTGTGACAAATGTTTCGCCACGTAACGGTGATTCATGATTAAATAAAATACCATTACAGGCAAAAATGTTATGAGCGTCGCGATAATTAACTGTTATCCAATAGGCATACAATTTTGCTACTGCATACGGAGAACGGGGAGAAAAAGGAGTATCTTCGCTTTGTTTTGTTTTATTTCGATTACCAAACAGTTCACTCGTAGATGCTTGATAGAATTTTGTTTTATTTGCTAATCCTGTAATTCTGATAGCTTCCAAAATACGCAATGTACCAAGAGCATCTACTTGCGCTGTATACTCAGGAGTTTCAAATGAAACAGCAACGTGACTTTGTGCAGCAAGATTATAAATTTCATCTGGCTGTATTTCTTGGATAAGACGTAATACATTTGTTGAATCTGTTACATCTCCATAATGAAGAATAAAACGGTACTTAATATGAGGATTTTCTATAAGATGATCTATGCGCTGGGTATTAAATGAAGATGAACGACGCTTGACACCATGAACCTCATACCCTTTATCTAATAACAGTTCTGCTAAATAAGCACCATCTTGCCCTGTTATGCCAAATATGAGCGCCTTTTTCTGAACCCCACCATCATTATGATTAATAACTTTTTTATTTTGGACACTCAATGAAATCATACTAATAATTATTCCTAAAAAACTTATCAATCTTATTAGCTTCTTGCTCATACTACCCTTTTTTCTCGATCTTTATTTAGAGCTCATTCAAAAATTAATTAGAGTAAAAAACCCCTTAAAAGTTGGTTATAATAACCAAAAACTCAAAAACAAAAAGAAACTTATATGAAGCATATACCAGATTCGTTGTGGTGTGAAATAGAAAAAATGATACAAAAAAAAGAAAATCACTAAAGACATTGAACGGAAAAATCAGGAAATATTTGAATGGTTATTTCATGAGCTTGCCAGGCAAAAAGGTATGAGATAATGAGCGAAAATATTATTCAAAATCATATAAATAATCAGTATTATTTATAAAATACCTAATCTTTTTTAGATCAAAATCGGACTAATCAGTTTTATTTTCATCGTAAATTTAAATGAATCTTTAGAAAAATCCCTAGAATAAGATTAGTAGTATTTACAAAATCTTATTTAATGTTACGGCAAGAATGGCATATAATATATTATATTGGCTAGATTATTTATGGCTGTATCTAGCGATACTCGAAATAATATTATGTAGACAAAGATTACTGCCACATAACCAATAATGAATTTAATCGATATATTTAGTATTAACATGCCAAACTCAGGCCAAGTTCGTCTTTTTCTTTTCGTATACCAAATATACATTCCAAAATAAAATAATACGGCAGCTGTAAATGTATAAATTGAATAAAATCTGAATGGTGGGTTCGGTATGTATGTCGATGTAAAAGCACAAATAGCTCCGTATGCAATCGATCCAATGACTGAATATTTATTTACCTTAGACTTTAGAAACTCTATTTTGTTCATTAGTTACCATTTGGTTTTTATCTGGGCTGCCCGCAATGGGGCAGCCCAGTATCATCTTCTAACTATTACGGAGTTGGAAGCATAAGAACTGCTGTTCCAACAGCTGCTGCTGTAGCCTCTATTCCACCTTCTGCAGCAAAAAGAGTTGCCTTGGCTGCAAGAGGAGCAGTCGCGCCACCAGTAATCGGAACTGATACCCATATTGCCGCCAAGCTTATATAGCCAACAATCCTAGTGCCTGTATAAGCAGCAAGTGCCCCGGTGGGCCCGCCACCATTAAGACGACCACATGCATCAAGCTTGTAATCGATAGAGCCATTCGCATCTTTAAGTTCATTTAGTCGTAAATAGCCATCAGCAACAAGAAACTTACTTAAAAGATCAGAGTTTGCGTTTCGAATAATTGGAGATACAAAACATGGCTGGATATTCTTCTCTTTGCCATCGCGCTCAACAACAAACTTATTATCTTTATGAAAGAGTCTGATATTTCCTAGTTTTGCTGCTGCCATTAATGAAGGTCTTTTGATCTCCATTCCAATGGCAAGGGAATAATTCCCAAAAGATGAGACTGCTAAACCAACAATACATACGTAAAGAGATTTATTATTCATATTTACCCCTCTGATAAAATATTTTTAACTTTAACTTCAATAATCTGCAGATTACGAATACAATAAATTATTTTATGCGAAGTGTCAATGATAAAAAATATAAAAAAAATAAAATTATCTGTGAGGAAATTTTTTATGAAAGAAAGATATTTGATATCCATTTTATGAATCACAGTAAATTAGAGATTGAAAAAAAATCCTCTAAATAAACAAAATAACATTGATCTGAAAATTAATTAAAGGAAAAAAGACACTAAAAAAAGAGTAATAAAAAACATCATACAAAAGGGACTTCTAAAACATAGAATCATCCTTAGTTCTCTTCAAATTGCTTCTCTTTAAGGTTTTTAAGATAATTTAAATTTTCGGAACAAACTCCATCTACTCTTTGTCATTTAAACTTTTTATGAGATAGGACACTTACATTAGAGCAGCACCCTTAATAAGAAACATCCTCCGCAGGAAAAAGACCCGGTAAGAGCGAAAAGGTTGATGCTGATGGTTTAGGAATTTTGTGTATTTGTGCTAAGGAGTTAGCAAACTGCAATAACCAAACCCTTTCATTAATTACCTTGTGCTCAAAAACCCCCTTTTGGTAAAAAATAAGGGGTACATGTGTATTCCACTCATATGGTGTACGATGCCCTGTTCCTGTTGTATGTTTCGTGACCAGAGTATAAGGAAATACTTGAAATGTTATATGCCCGCTTCTACCGGGAAATTGTTGATTTTTGTAATAATATTCGATTTGACCTTTATTAATACATTCTTCACTGAGCTCACAATTGAGCCACGCCTTTTTGATACCTTTCTGCTGTTCTAAATAGTTCTTAATATCATTAAGTATAATCTGCTGCTTTTCCTTATCAAGCAGATCAAATGTTTTATCAAGGTAAACCTGTGGTACTTTAATTGCACATTTGATAGTAATTCCATGCTTCTTCTGAATATATGCTTCTATCCCTTTAACAAGCGAAGGAATAAGAATTCTGCGTGCATTTTTTACTCCTTTTTTTTGTAACCATTCTGGAAGTGGCTCTACTCCATGATCAGCTGTTAAGATATATAAAACATCAGATTGCTTTACACGCTTACGGACAAAGCTCAAAAATCGTTTAAGTTGATAATCAAGATGATAAATCATATCAATGGTCTCTCTACCGTGAGGTCCAAAAAAATGACAAAGTTTATCAAGCGGACTCAATGATACCCATAGTACAATCCGACTATCTTTATTTCTTGTCAAATGATTATCAAGAAATTTTTTTGCTAAATCAAACAAAAGCTCATTCGCCATAGGTGATTCAATAAATACCCTTGCGGAGTTCTTTGAATTTGTCACAAGATTAACCACTTTTTTTCCGATACCACTTTCAATTCTTTGACATTGTGGTGTAGCTTCTTCCGCCAAGGAGTAAGCTGCACTATCTTTGTGATAAAAGAGATTCCATTCTTGTTTCATAAGAGCATCAAAAGGATGTTTCTTATTAAACTGTTCAAGCCACGAAGGAATCTTATCAAAATATGCTTTACTTGAAGTAAAACATCCTGCCTTGGTGTCAAACCATATAGCCTTCCCTAACTCACCTACATTACCAATAGCAGCACCACTCTTATAGGAAAGAGCAAAAACTGTGATAGGAGCAGTTTTGCACGATTCAAGCATAAGTTGATCTGATACACCATCTACCATTATGTTATGTGCTGATTTACCATATGAATAGAATCCTTCAGGTGAGAAAACTGCAGCTTGTTGCTCTAAATCATCATCAAATGCAACCTTCTGTAACTTTTCGTTACGCCAAGAATTTCCTACAATACCATGATAGTTTGCAAAGGCTCCCGTATTGAGCCCAGTATGACCAATAGCTGTTTTAGGTTTCGCATGTGGCCAATAGGCTTTTTTATAATTAATTCCATTAATCATCAGAAATTTAATGCCACCAGTTAAATACTGTTCAAGACGTGGTAAATAATGATATGCAAATTGATCAACAATAAAGATAATGGTAAGTCGTGGTGGTTTTATATCCAAACATGATAAAGGAGTATAGAAAGTAGGCAATAATAAAAAAAATAAGTACTTGCAAGAACAGATATATTTCTTCATTCAATTTCCCCTACTATTGTAATACAATTTAATAATTCCTTATTCTTAAATTGTCCATGTTATACTAATATTAATTTGATTTCTCGTTTCTTATTACTGTAGGAACTATACAAAAAAAAGAAAGGTTATGCCAGTCAAGTAGAAATATGGTATGGTGAATATATCAAGACACTAAAAAGAAAATAGCGAACCATGACAAAGCAAATAGGAATTTTATTGTGCAAAGATAATAGAAATTCGAAAAGGTTTTTTATCTTGGATAAAAATCTGGGCAAATTTTGTGCTCTCTCTGATCGTTCAGATATAAGCTGTGGATCGCTTATGACATATAATTTGAGCAAGCGGAATTCATGGATGACCCTTCATCATATTGATGTGCTTGAATTACCTGTGATACAAAATCTTGATGATCTTATCTTTTTTCACCACGTTCTTGAACTATCTTATTATTTTATCCCTCTTGCTAAAATGGCTAATGATATTTTTGACTTACTTTTTTTTCTTTACACTCCTCCTGAAAAGTTTAATTGTAATGGAAGCAAGAAACTTTTTTTATGTAAATTATTTGCACACTTAGGCTTCTATCCTGAAGATAATCAAATTCCCATTTTCATCTTTCGTCTGATACGGTTTGAGTATATTGACGCTCTTATCAATAAATCAATAGACTTATCTCTTGAAAGAAAGTTAGATCAATGGTTAGATTATTGTATAGCAATCCATCCATGCGCTAATTGTTTTAGGACACTTTCATTCTTTATGAGGAGGTCATGAAAAAAGTTTTTTTAGTATCCCTTATTTTTATTGTAGGAGGAACCTTTCTACAATCAGCTGGATTTCTTGGTGAAGTAACAAAACATTTAGTCAGAGCAGATATTTTTGAACCTGCACTTGAGGCAAAACGAAAATTCTTGGCTGACCTTTCAAAGGAACAGGAACAATTAGAATTTACACAAAAGGAATTTACTGAATCCACAGAAAAAGAGATATCTAGCATCGAAAATCAGATTGCCTTGGTCAAAGAAGAATTACTACAACAACCAGATGATGATTTTTTAATAAAAAAGCAATCACTTTTGAATGACCAGCTCCAAGTTCTTAAGGATAAAATAAAAGTACGTAGTCAGTTAATAGAAGAAAAAAAGAAATTAATTAAGATTGTCACTGATTTTTTAGCCGATCCAAATTTAGAAGAGTTCAAAAAAGAGCAAAAGTTATTTAAAGTCGCAGCCTATTCATTCGAAAACATACAAACACTTACGCAAAAAGTGATTGATGGCAAAAAAAATATTTTATTTCTTAAAAATCAGGACAAGAATGTAAACATAGAATTAGAAAGTCGCAAACGCATAATTGCATCGCTCGAGGAAACATTCAAGAAGAAGCAGGTAGAGTTTGAAACAGCAATGACCTCCAATTCACAACCATTTGACTTTGATAAACGTCAAATACGTGAATTATTTGTACTGGAGGAAAAATTATATAACGAAAAACAAGACCTCGAACAATTACGCCTTAAAGAAATAGAAACAAAAAAAGAACTCCTCAAACGCAAAAAAGTCATTGCTGATGCGCAATTAGATGCATTAAAAAAAGCACTTGAGCATGCAAAATCTCATATTCGTATAACTGAGGCAGACATCGCAATTGCCAAGGATGATCTGACAAAAAAAGAGCATGAATATTTTAATCGACGAGAAACGTTCAGTAAGGAACTTGAACGACGCAAACCTAGAGATCAAGAACTAGAAGAATTAAGCAGACGCTTTAACATACCTCTTGGACCTGATTTAGACGATTGGAGTCGTAAATCAAGACAAACGGTTGAAGGATATATAGCTCTCTTTGAAGTGGGTACATTTAATGATCAGGTACTGCTTGTTAAATGTGAAAAAGAACTTCTTGAAGCACGAATGGAATTAGAAAGAGAAAAATTTGAATCCGAAGCAGTGCTTGTTACTATCAAAGAAACCTACTATAAAATTACTGCGCAGCGGTTCAAATCAACTGAAGAAATAGCTGAAGAGGAAAAAAAATATGAAGCATTAAAGGCAAAGGCTAATGCAGCAATTTCACTCTATGAAGGAAGAAAAAATATTACTTCTGATCAACTTGATATTCAGAAAAAATCACTCGAAAACATTAAAGAACACAGAAAAGAGATAGAAAAACAGGCGACTGTTCTTTTTAAGAATTATGATAGAGAGTATAGCAAAGTCATTTCATTGTTAAATACAATTGAAGAAAATATACTTAAACAAATCGACATTCTTGGCAAAATTATTAATGTATACACTGATATTATCACTACAAACAAAAGCAGTCTGCAACAGATTGATTTAGTTGTACCAGATTTACCAGGATTATTGCGGTTTTTGAGACGTCCAGAAGCAGCTATCTCATGGAAAGCAATCAGTAGCATAATTCCTGATAGTCGCATATTTATAACCGATTTATATAATTATCTCACTACATTTAGTTTCGGCTCAATGATAGCTAAAATTAAGGTAATTATTGATAGACCATATGAGATTCTTTTCTTCTTTATTAAACTGTTATTATTAGCACTATTACTATTTCTTTTGCGGATCTATCTACCAAAAATTGATAAGCTTTTGCGCGGTATTGAAATTGAATATTATTTAGCAAGGTTGCTTATACTTTTTGCCTTATTTTTAATTACCTTTTTTGTTGTCTATTTCCTCGGCATTGCATTATGGTTGTTGACCTTTTTTGTATTTTACCATCTTAAGATGATTGATCCATATTTAACTGCACTTTTTTATATTGGATCAATCCCCTATTTTCTTTATATTTCCAATAGATTAATCCGTGCATTCATAGAGTTTAATAAGCAGTATGAATACTGTTTTGTTAAACAAGAATTTCAACGACGTTTTACTATCGTTTTTTCTGTGCTTATTTATGCTACGATTTTCATTTTACTATTCAAAGAATCATTTCAATTACTCGTCTATCATAAGTCAGAATTGCCACGAACGTTAGGAGCAATCAATTTTATTATACTACAGCTTGTGCTAATTTTTCTTCTTTCCAAAGAACAAATTCTAGATCGTATTCCTACAACAACTGTCATTGGGCATACGATTCGTAATTTTGTTGACAGCTATTTCTATATGCTGCTACCATTTGTTATCACAATTATCATTATGAGTAACCCCTATGTTGGATATGGGCCACTTGTACTTTATATTCTTTCACGTCTGTTTTATACCATACTGATTGTTACCATCCTATTTTGGTTGCATAAATTTTCAAAAAGAATTTCATCGAAACTCTTTTTCTCTGTGGAAGAAGAAGTAGTTAAAGAACGTTTCTCCTATGCTAAAACATGGTATGGGGTTTTTGTCATAATCACTTTTATAACATTAATCTTAATTGGGATATTTATTGGAGCAAAAATATGGGATTGGCCAGAAACACTCTCTAAAATAAAGAATTGGAAAGATATCCGTGAATGGATTTATATGCCAATTATGCTCAGGGGTACAGAAGCACCAATTTCGGCAGCCTCCATTCTTCAATTCCTCTCATTTATTCTTGCTGCCGCACTAATTTTTTATGCATTCAATCGATTTGTTCTGGGTAGAATTTTTGATGTTCTGCTTGTAGAACCTGGCATTCAAAATGCTGTCGTAACAATAACTCGCTATCTTATCATTTTTACCGCTATTGTTCTTGGTTTCCAGGCAATAGGATTGGGACAATATGTTGGTTGGTTATTTGGTTTCCTAGTCTTAAGCATTGGCTGGGTTATTAAAGATCCTGTGAGTGACTTTGTTGCTTATATGATCATTTTAGTACAACGGCCTTTAAAAATTGGTGACTATGTAAAACTCGATGAACAAACCATGGGTGTTGTTCGTAAAATAACACCAAGAGCAGTAATTTTACGTAGAAAAAACAGTACAACATACATAGTACCTAATTCGCAAATAATAAAAAAGGTACTTATTAACTGGAATTATCGTCCCGGTTTTGTTGCCTTCGATGATATTCACATTATGATATCATATAAGGATAATCCAACCGTTGTTCGCGATACCTTACTTCAGGTATTAGATAAAAACCCATATATCTTGAAGAGTCCCAAACCAGTAGTCCGATTAGACAATTTCGGTGAATACGGATATCTCTTCCTGATTAGGGGATTTGTAAGTTCCAATTATACGTTAGAAATCTGGAATATTGCCAGCTCAATTCGTATAGAAATTACTCATGAACTAAGAAAACGTGGCATTGAAATTGCTGTTCCGATTAGAAAAATAATAGAGCTCACAGAAAAGTAAATTCTCAAAGCCCTAATACCAATACAAATACTTAGTTAGAAAGAGCCAGCTTGGAAATTAAATAAACTATTATTCCTTTTTCTCTTTCTTCTTTAAACGAGCAATTATTTTTTGATAATATGTTTTAAACATACCATGACGTAATAGAAAAGCACCATAAAAAATCATAAGAAGAGAGCCAAGAATAATAATAACATTTAAGCCTCTCTCTATAAATCCCAATGTATGTATCAATAAGATGCTACCCACAATGATGAGTAGAATGCCTTTATTGGCATCCGACATTTTTTCAAAAAAATCATTCATTCATTCTCCTTCTTTAATATTTATAACAGTAACTATACTTGTTTTTAAAAAGATTTTTCCTCGATGTCAAGCAAATGATGAGTTGTTTTTCAACATGCAATATTGACATTTACCAAGTTGACATAGCATGCTTAAAGAAGGAATTCTGCATCATGTAAAAGTTTACCATTTTTAAAAGGCTTGTTATTATGACTACTCGTAAAATGCGTTATATACTAATCCTTTTATTTACTATCTGTTCAGATACAACTTTCTATGCAGTAGTTTTTGATCGTCTGGAATCGATCGAAAAATATGCCGCGAAGCTAGAGGAATATCCGAATGCTGATAACATTCTACAGATGGGAGACTGGCTGGATCCTAATTATACTACATTCCATAAAAAACATTTGCCAGGATTAATTGATAGAATATTAACAAAATTATGGCTTCGAAAACCAGCTTGGACAGCTTCTGACTTTGCAACCTTATTGCAGAAAACTGTTACAAAACAAAAGCGAGACAGCTATACAGGAAGGTTTGTTTTAAAACTAAAACCAAAGCCTAATTCATCATTTATTATTTTCGGCAATATTCATGGTTCTTTCCATTCGTTAATCCGTAATTTAAAGGAGTTAAAACGACAAAAAATAATCGATGATTCATTAAAAATTATTAAACCAGATTATTATATTGTTTTTATTGGCAATGTTATTGATCGTTCTCCATTTATCCTTGAAACATTAACGCTTGTAATGCGTCTTATAGACAATAACCCTCAGAAAGTGTTTTATATCAAAGGTGACCACGAAGATAAAAATAAATGGCATCGATATGGACTGCGAAGAGAGCTTGTTTTACGAGCATCTGGCTTTTCAAAAAACGATATTCCTCTTGGTTCACTAATGAACACGTTTTTTGATACTTTACCTCTTGCATTGTATCTGGTTACTTCTTCATCAGAAAAAACAGTAAATGTTATACGCATATCAAGTTTTCCCTTAGAAGATAAAGAATTAAGAGAAGAAAAATATGGAAATTTTTGGGATATACCCGTTGATGAAAAGCCAATTGGTTACAAATTGAGCGAAGAAAAGAAATTACCCACGAAAGAGATAAAATTGGATTCGCTCATCACTATTGAACGATGGTCGTTAGCGGCCATTCGAGGAGGAAAACGAATAAGAGATTATTCCCCTGAAGCAGGATTACTTTTTTGGGGAAAAAAAAATGGTGTAGCAGAATGGTCCGTATTTTCAAGTAATACCAATACAACTCGACGACTATTTGGATTTATATATGACTCTTTTGTAATACTCACAACAGCACTAGAAATAGATGATTGGAAAATTTCCTTATGGAGTCGGGAAGCACCTCTTCAAGAAGATAAAAAACCAGTATTTCAAAAAATTGTGGAATATAACCTTATTTCCGGCTCCAAAGTTAAGAATGATGAAAAAGCTATATCATCTGACTAATTATTTTTTGTATATTTAGTTAAAAAATGAAAAACATTTTCATCAAAACCCTTTGTTTGTATTGACATTTTAACAATGTAGTAGATAGATGAAGAAAAAGTTACCCCTTCTATTTAATGTTATGAAACAATCAATTATAAAAAATAACTCTTGGATCCATTCTTTTTTTAAGAAGGCTCCTCATTTATTTTTATGGAGCCCTCTTGTGTTTTTTATTTTTTTTATTATTTATAGTTCTATCCAAAAAATGTATGCAGAAAAACCTCCTTTAAACAACAAAAGAAAACCCCTTTATATCGGCACAAGCCTTGATTTAAGCAAAAGTTTAGGATTTCAGGGAAAAAGAATAAAACAACATATGGATCTAATAATTCAAGGTATAAATCAAGAAGGAGGAGTTAATGGTCATCCTGTTTATCTAACTGCTTTGGATAATGAGTATACTCCGGAAAAAGCAAAAAAAAATATTGAAACGCTACTCAAAGATAATATTAATATAATTTTAAATCCCTTAGGAAGCCCTACACTTAAATCATATCTTAATTTAATTAAAGAAGAAAAGGTTTTGGTCTTATTTCCAATTGCGAGCGCATCATTTCAAAAACATAACTTAAAATACTTAATTCGTTTTAGGGCTCCTACAGAAACTATAGGCTATATCCTGGCAAAATACTCAATAGAAACATTAAAAGCAACAAGGATTGCTGTATTTTACCAAGACGATTCTTTTGGAGAATCAGGCTTAACTGGTATTCTCAAATATTTAAATGAAAAAGGAATTTCACAAGTAGAAAAAATACCGTATCCTCGTAATGTTACTGATCTCCGTTCACAGGTAACGCAAATTAAGAAGTTTGATCCCGATACTATAATATTTATTAGTGTTTCTGTACCAACGAAAGCCTTCATTCGACAGCTTGGAACTGGATTTTTCTCAGGAAAAAACTTACTTGGAAGTGAAGATTTAGCAGAAGAACCATTTCAGCTTTTTCTTAAAAATAAAGGACTAAAGTTAATTATAGGTAATGTTGTCCCTAATCCTAATACCAGCCAATTGGAGATTGTAGAGGAATTTAGAAAATATACAATACAAGAAAATATCTCTCTAGATGCCTTTGCCTTAGAGGTTTATATAAATATGAAACTTTTTGTGTATTTACTCAAACAGATAGAAGGTCCAATAACTATGGAGACAATAGTTAATGTTGCAGAGCAAGTAAAGGATCGTGAATTTAAAGGATTAAAATTGAACTTTGATACAAAAACACGACAATTATCAAATACTGTGTGGCTTAATACTGGCAAAGACCAATGGAACGCCATTACCACTTGAATCTTCTGCTACTGTCTCTGTCTCCATTAAAAAAATTCAATAAAAATTGCAAGACATTTTCTAAATAAAGCTCTCATTAGGTTAATTGATTTTGACGTATGAAAATATGTATCGTAAGTTAAAATAATGTATATTAAATTAGGAAAGAGAATAATAATATAATCTATGGTTTATCATTATCATAATGAATAGTATGAAGCAAACAAACAAAGAAAATTTTTTAATTACATTTTTTTGTACCATTGTTCGTCCTCGTTTTCAATTTATAACACTTTTTTTTGTTTCTTCCGCTATTATTTTTATGGCCTATCATCCCGTTCAAAGGTTCTATGCACTTGAACCGTATCCCCCTTTATTACCTATTACGCCCCAAAAAATTAAGGCATGGGGAGGGGAACCAGTTCCTGTTAAGGTTGGTCTCTATATAAGAAGTTTTTCAGTTTTCGATTTTGTCGCTAATAAATTTGTTATTGATGGAATTCTCTGGTTTGAGTTTGATCCCGCTCTTATATCGCTTGAGACAGTAAATAAATTTTCTTTTGAAAAAGGAACCCTCACCGCTAAATCTGCTCCCTATACAAAGATCATAGATGACAAATTCTTTGCTCGTTTTGATATTCAATTCGAGTTTAGTATAGATCTTAACTACACCTATTTTCCTTTTGATGATCATCGCATGTCTATTATCTTGGTCAATCGTTATATTCCTCCAAGTGAAATGATTTTCGTATCATATGAATCTTATTTTTCTATCGATCAATCAATTGAAATTTCTGGATGGGAAGAAGAAGGAAAAACAGTTAAGACTGGATATTCTGAATCACGGTTGGAGAAGCTTGATCCCGAGAAGGTTGTATTACATCCAAAGACAGTATTCTCTATAGATTACAGACGTTCTGGTATTCGATATATTTTACTCATTATTCTTCCATTATGTATCATTTTTTTCGTAGGTCTCTTTTCTTTTGCATTTGATCCCAAAAAACATGCTACTATGATTTTGGGGCTTGCAACTGGTACTATAACATCACTCCTTTCGTACCGTTTTGTTATCGAGCGTATAACACCACAGGTAGGATATTTTGTTTTTAGTGACTATATATTTACTCTATTGCTTAGTCTGTCTGTATTAGAATTTATATTTGCGATTGTGATGATAAGTGTAGGTCATCTTACTCGATTTCTTATTATTGCACGAGGGGTAATCTTTTTGACATTTCATTTCTTATTTTTGTTTATGTGGTATTACTTCCTTCATCTTTTAGTTTAAGAGTAGGAAAAAAATATGAAAAAAAGTGTTTTTTTATGGTTTTTTATATTGCTCTGCTGCTTACAGAATTATTGCTACGATAGGAAAAAAGATAATGCCAAGCTCGATGTTTTTACCACATTAACTGATCTTCGTAAGTATGCTTTAACCCATAATGAATTTCCTGATATCGATAACATAGACTGGTTTTATCCAGATTATACATCATTCCATAAAAGGGCTTTACCAAGTTTTTTTGAGAAACTCCTAAGACGAATTGGCATAAAAAAACCGCTTTGGACTGTCGAAAGTTTTATTGCATTACTTAAACAAATAACAAAAGATCGTGAGTTGAATGGATATATAGGGAGATTCATTCAAAAAATGGTTCCTGAACCAGGAACCCAATTTATAATTTTTGGCAACCTTCACAGTGCATTTCATTCATTGGTAAGAGATCTTGGTGAGTTAAAACTTCAAGGTATTATCAATAATGACCTAAAAATTATCAAACCTCATTGTTATTTCGTATTTAATGGTGACGTAGTTGATCAATCTCCTTATATCCTTGAAACATTGATGGTAGTTATGCAGCTTATGCACATTAATCCTGATCATGTTTTTTATATTAGAGGAAGACATGAGGATAAACAAATATGGCATGATTATGGATTGCGTCAAGAACTTATAATCAGGGCTCGCCATCTTTCTGACAAAACAATTCCATTTAATTCGAAAATAACCAGCTTCTTTAATACACTACCCCTTGCACTTTATCTGGTGGCTGGACAAACAAAGGAAACTATAGATGTAGTACGTATTTCTAATTACGGAATAGGTTATAAGGAACTACGGGAGGAAAGATTCGCAGGATTCTTAGAAACTCCGGGAAATGAGAAACCACAACTTTTCCGGCTAACAAACAGACAAACCTCAAAAAAGAAGGTCGATATCAAAGCCATCATTAAAGGTGAAAATTTAACAGTAGAATATCGCCCAACTCCTGGAGCAAAAATGCTTGGAAGACAAAAGGGTGTTATTACCTGGGCAACACTCTCGAGTCCTATTGGCTGTCACAGACGTTTATTTGAATTTTTTTATGATACTTTTGTTACTCTTACCATATATCCGAAGGTTGATGATTGGATATTAACCCTCTATAACCAGGATGTCAGAGAACAATTGGGGTTTGTTGAAGCCAAAATATTTAACTTGCTATCAGGATTTGAAGCTGAAGTTAGAGCAAAGCCTCCTCCAAAAGAAGAAAGTATTGCAGCATTAAAAAGGGAATTGGAAACAGAACGACAGAAAATCAAAAAACTTGAAACAGAATTAGTCGAAGGGAAAAAACTTAAAGAAGAACTAAAAAAGGAAGAAGAAATTCCAAGGGTTGTTGTAAAGGAAAAAATTGAAAAAGAAGAGGTCGAAGAAAAAATTTTTTTTGGTACAACATTAGATCTTTCTAAAGGATTTAAAAGAGAAAGTAAGGCTGTTAAGAGTGGATTGCATTGGGCTATTACAGATGCAAATGAAGCAGGAGGTATTCGTGGAAGAGAATTAGCACTTATACCACTTGATGACGAATATACTCCAAAACTGGCACGAAAAAATATTGAGATACTTATTTCAAAATATAATATTAACCGTATCCTGTGTCCTACAGGAACACCAACACTTGAGGCATATCTTGATCTTATTAAAGAAGGCAAGATTTTAGTCCTCTTTCCTATAACTGGTGCTTCAAAATTTCGTACCGATACCTTAAACATGATACATCTTATGCCTTCTTACCGCGATGAAGGTTATACCATTACAAAATATGCTATCGAGCAATTAAATGCTAAAAAAATAGCCTTTTTTTTTCAGGATGATTTATTTGGTAAAGACCCTTTAGAGGGAGCACAAACTCAACTTCGAGAAATGAAAATAAAAGATTGGGTGGAGGTTTCATATGACCGAAATGATTTAAATTTTGGTGAAGAGCGCATAAACAAATTACTCGATCCCTCTATTGATACCATAATATTTTTTAGCACTGCTACTGCTGCAAAGGCTCTTATTAATCAGGCAGGTATACAGAAATTGAGAAAAAAGAAACTACTGAGTATTCGTACTTTAGGTGGACAGGATTTCAGAGAATTTATACAGAAAAATGATCTCAAATTGATTAACACAAATGTAGTTCCAAATCCAGCAAAAAGTTCTTTACCCATAGTAGAAAAATTTAGGAACAAGGCAAAAGCGCATGGAAGAAAAAGGCTTGATGTATATGCTCTCGAAAGTTATATAAGCGCATCTTTCTTAATTAATATATTAAAAAAATTAAAAGATCCCATAACTAACGAAGCAATTCTTAAAGCAGCGTCTGCTATACAAAATGTAAACTTTGAAGGCCTTATCTTAAACTGGGATTCAAGCACCCGACAATTATCGCATACATTATGGCTTAATACTGGTAAGCCTGAATGGCAAACAATAGAACTAAAGAAAGAAAAAAAGGTAGAAAAAGAAATTCCTGAGGAACCCAAAAAAGAAGTTGAAGTAAAGGTTGTTGAGGATCGCAAGATTAAAATTGGAACAACACTCGATCTAACAAGAAGCATTAAACAGCTTGGAGTACCTTTAAAAAATGGCATGGAGATGTACTTTAGTAAAGTAAATAGAGAGGGGGGTATAGACGGTAGAATAATTGATCTTCATGTCCTTGACGATGGCTATGTCCCCGAGAAAGCGCGTGCCAATGTAATTGAATTATTAACTAAATATAATATAGATACTCTTTTAACACCACTTGGAAGTCCGACTCTTAATAATTATCTTGATATGGTAAAGAAAGGAAAAGTTTTAGTACTCTTTCCTTTAACTGGTTCTACAAATTTCCGTAAGCCTGATTTAAAATATCTAGTTAATTTTAGAGCATCATATTATAAAGAAGGATATGCGCTTGTAAAAAATTTGCTCAAGACTGAAGTAGTAAAACAGTTTGTATTCTTCTTCCAAGATGATGCCTTTGGCAGATCTTGTCTGAAAGGAGGAATAACTGCTCTCAAGGAAGCTGATATAAACGAATGGATTGAAATATCACACAGACATGGAGAAACTAACTTTAGAAAACAAGTAAAAAAGTTGAAAGGAAAAACATTCGATGCAATTGGTTTTTTTGCTGTTTCAACTGCCGCAATTAACTTCATTCGGCAGCTTGGTATACCCGCTCTAGCTGGAAAAAAACTATTTGGGGTTAATACACTTGGAGAAATAACTTTTCAGCGATTTATTAAAAGAGAGAACCTTAGCTTTACGGTATCCTATCCTGTTCCTAATCCAAAAGCAAGCAATTTGGAAATTGCGAAGGAATTCAGGGATTTAGCTAAGGAATATGATTATCCACTTGAAACCTATTTATTTGAAGGTTACCTTACCGCAGATCTTTTTGGTGGTATTCTTAAAAAGGTCAAAGGAATAGTGACCAAGGAAAAAATAATTTCTGTAGCTGAGTCGTTAAAAGATTATAATTTTAAGGGTATAAAGCTTAATTTTGATCCAGAAACACGTCAATTATGCCATACATTATGGCTTGATACAGGCAAAGATAAATGGGAAGAAATAACACTAAAAAAAGAAAAAAAGGTAGAAAAAGAAATTCCTGAGGAACCCAAAAAAGAAGTTGAAGTGAAAGTTGATGAGGGTAGGATTAAAATTGGAACAACACTCGATTTAACAAGAAGTATTAAACAGCTCGGAATATCCATAAAAAATGGTATGCAAATGTGTTTTGAAGAGGTAAACAAAAAAGGGGGAATAAATGGGAAAATAATAGATTTGCATATTCTTGATGATGGATATGTCCCAGAACGGGCTCGCGAAAATGTTCTTTCGTTACTGAAAAATAATATTGATATTCTCCTGACACCTATTGGAAGTTCCACATTGCTGAGATATCTTGATCTTGTTAAAGAAAAAAAAGTTCTCGTACTTTTCCCAACAACAGCTGCCTCTGAATTTCGAAAACCTGATCTTATTAATTTAATTAATTTTAGAATTGCTTATTCTGAAGAAATTTACACCTCAGTTAAATATTTACTTAAGACTGGAAATATAAATAAATTTGCCTTCTTTTTTCAAAATGATGCATTTGGACTTGGATGTCTTGAAGGAGCGAAAAAAGCTCTCAAAGAGGCCGGTATTACTAAATGGATTGAGATTCCCCATCGGCTTGGTGAAACAGATTTAAAAAAACAGGTTACTCTCCTTAAAGAAGGTAATTTTGATGCCTTAGGTTTTTTTACTACCTCAACTGCATCAATCAACTTAATACGACAAGCGGGTATACCTATTTTTATAGGAAAACAATTATTTGGGGTAAATACATTAGGAGAAACAACGTTTCAACGCTTTATTGAGCGAGAAAATCTTAAGGTCATCGTTTCCTACCCTGTTCCTGATCCAGAAAGAAGTTCACTTGAGATTGTCCAAGAATTTAGAAAATTAATACAGAAAAAAGATCTTCCCTGTGATGCTTACACTCTAGAAGGATATATAACAGCAAGCTTGTTTGTTGATATGGTTAAGAAAATTAGCGGTCCCGTTACAAAAGAAAAAATTAGAGCTGTTGCTGAGTCATTAAAGGACTATAATTTTAAGGGGTTAATCTTAGATTTTGATCCAGAAACACGTCAATTATCCCATACAGTATGGATTGATACAGGTGAGGAAGAATGGAAAAAAATAGCAATAAAAAAAGAAGAAATTTCTCCTGCAATAGAACTAAAGAAAGAGATAAAAGAAGAAATTCCTAAGGAAAAACCTAAAAAAGAACAAGAAGCCGTAGCAGCATAATAAATGCTATATAAAATTAGCTTTAATGAACAAGGTAAATAAGTAGTTATATTTTTTACATATATTTTTTATGAATAAATAATGTGCTTTTAAAAAGGAGTAAAACAGTGAAGAAACTTAATTATCGGATTCTCTTTTGTGGGTTTACCTTTATATTATTTTTTACTTTATATAATGAACAACCTGTTTCTAAATTTATAAAAATTGGTACGACACTTGACTTAACCAGGGGACTTAAAAGCGAATCTACCAAAGTTCTATGTGGACTCGAATATGTTTTTAATAAGGTTAATAAAGAAGGCGGTATAAATGGCCGTAAAATAAAGTTAACTCCTATGGATGATGAATACACACCTGATAAGGCACGCGAAAATATTGAAATATTGTTAAATAAAGTTAAAACGGGACTTATTGTATGTCCAGCAGGAACGCCAACTCTTAATGCATACCTTGATTTGGTTAAAGAAGGCAAAGTTCTCGTATTATTTCCAATTACTGGAACTTCGATTTTTCGCAAACCAGATTTGAGGAATTTGATACATTTACGCGCTTCTTATTACGATGAAGGCTACGTATTAACAAAATATGTAATTGAGAAATTAAACGCTAAAAATATTGCCTTTTTTTATCAAAATGATGCATCTGGTTTGGATATTTTACGAGGTGCGCGTGATGCATTAAAAGAAAAGGGCATCAAGGATGGCCTTGAAGTTCCCTATGAACGTAATGATGTTGATTTTTCCGCTGCTGTAAAAAAAATAAAAGGAGCAAACATAGATGCGATCGGTTTTTTTTCAACATCAACAGCAGCAGAAGCATTGATACGACAGCTTGGTCTTGAAGAAGTAAAAAGAAAAAAACTGTTTGGTATATCCGATTTAAGTATTTCTGATTTTAAAGACTTCATCAAAGACAGACAACTACATTTTATTATTGCTCACGTAGTACCTTGCCCTGAAAAACGAGCAGCAAATAAGAAAAAAGAATTAGCTATCATTAAACAATTCCAGGATGATGTTGAGAAAAGTGAAGGACGTTTACTATTAGATTGTCAATGCTTGGAAGCCTATCTTGCTGCATCCTTGTTTGTGAAGGTTTTAAAACAAATAAAAGGAGATATAACCTTCAACAAAATTATTAAAAAATTTGAAGCAATGAAAGAATACAATTTTGGCGGTCTTCCATTAAGCTTTGATCCAGAAACCCGTCAATTACTTCATAATCTATGGCTGGATACAGGCAAAGAAGAATGGATTAAAGTAGAAACAAACAAGAAAGTAATTGAAGAAAAAAAACAAGTGACACCTAAAAAGAAACCTCCTAAAAAACCAAAAGTTGAGGCGGAAGAAACACCTAAAGTTGAGGTAAAAGAAATACCTTCTGATGAAGGAAAGGTATCACCTGAAGATAAGGTATCGCCAGAAGTTACTATACCAACAACAGGTGAATTTATTTAAAAGAAATAGAAAGCTGCCAAAAGCAATCGTATGTTTTCAACAGGGCGTGGACAGTTAATTCGACCTCTATTATTAAGTTGTCCAAAAGCAGCACGCGTATATTCAAGTTCTGCACCAAAAACAACCGGTTTATAATAGATACGTATACGTGGTGAAATTCTGAAAACATAATCTATATTAGGATAAAGAAACGTGTAAACTAATGATTCACATGAATCATTCTGTTGGAGGCAAGGAATAATTGTAGATGTTGCACCTAAATTCTTTGTATACCCAATGAGACATCCAGGTTCTACCTTTTTATGCACACGATTGAAATCAATCCAAGCTGTAATAGTATTCAAGTTAGTATATGTCCGATGATCGGTATCTGGCTGAATTGAATGCACTGCATAGCCTCCTAAGAGTGTAAAAACAGAGCCATTTTGTGCAAGCGCTATTTTTGCGCGAAGTGCAAATGTTTCCCAATTAAATGCAGTATAAGCAAGAGCAGTAAGGCTATTGATTGATTCTGAAACTTTAAAATTATTATTACTAACCAATCGTGGAACAAGTCGTTTAAAATCAATGCCCGCACCGATTAAATGAGTTGAAGGACGCGCCTGAATGAGAAAACTAAGATTAGGAACAATTGCATTACGCAAATAGCTTGAGCTAAACCCAATTGGTCCATTATTTACAAAGTGAACAGCAGAAGAAACAGCCGCAATTAATTCTAAGGGTCTAATAAATCTGGTGATTCTAATCTGTGGAACACGTTTATATGGATCCATTGGTCCACCACAATTAAAAGAAAGCGTTTGCGGATAACATTCTGGACTGGTAATAGGATGCCAATATTGTCCAAGTAATAATTCTCTATTTTTCCAAGTAAGCGAAAAATAGGCATGACGCATTCGTAATGAATTAATCATATCTTCGCGGACACCATAAAAATCTGCTTCAATAACTCCTTTACTTTTTGCTGATCCTATAGAAGGCCCTATAATTTCAGTTCGAACACGTGATTCAATCGCTAAAATATTAAATTGTCCGTGAGCGTTAATGTCACGACAACAACGATCGTAAAGCCTACATTCTGGATTAAACAATGTTTGATTAGCGCGGCACCCAAAAACTTGGCGTGAATCAACAAAAAATTCTGGTTTAATATATCCTGAAAATACAAAAATAAATGATGGTTCTTCCTCTTTTTTCACCGGTACCCTTTGTTGCTGATCAGTGGTGGATGGTTGTTCTTTAGTAGTTGGTTTTCCTCTACAAAATAAAATCTTATTTTTTAATGCGTGAGCTTCTTTTTTTGCAGGAAATTGGGAGCGTGATACAAATTTATATTCTTTCGTACGGGAATCGTTAATGCTTTGTTTGCCAACTGGTGTACTACTTATACTCAATGAAAATATATTTAATAGAATGATATAAAAAAAAGATCGAAGTTTGATTTTGCTACTCATTACCTTTTCCTGAACTATTTTTTAGATGGTAAATTTTATCTTTATTTTAAGCATAGCGTACGAAAAAATTATGAAAAGATAATTTTAAGAAAACGGCATCCATATATCTTTATCTTTGTACAAAGAAAAAAAACCCTCTAAAAACCGCTTTAAGCCGATATTGCAAATAGAATAAATATATGTTATTATTAGTATATCTTAAATAACACTCCTTTTTGGAAAACTATTTATTATGAAGAAATTATTTAAATTAAAAGCGCCATTTAAGCCGGCAGGAAGCCAGCCTGCGGCAATCAAAAGACTGAATAAGCGAACTGGTAATACAGCCACACTTGTTGGAGTTACTGGATCTGGTAAAACTTTTACCTTGGCTAATATAATTGCAAATCAGGATAAACCAGTTTTGGTCCTTTCTCCCAACAAAACATTGGCAGCACAACTTTATGAGGAATTCTCACTCTTTTTTCCTGAAAACAAGGTTTGCTACTTTGTCAGCTACTACGATTATTATCAGCCTGAATCATATATGCCTGCTCAGGACCTGTATATTCCCAAAGAAACAAAAATCAATACTGAAATTGAACGGTTGCGCATTGAAGCAACAGCCTCACTTATTAATAGGCGGGATACAATTATAATTGCCTCCGTTTCTTCGATCTATTCGCTTGGTAATCCTGATGATTATCGAAACTTGGCACTTTCTCTTAAAGTAGGCCAATCAATGAACAGAATGGATCTTATACGTCAATTGATTTTCATCCAGTATCTACGCAATGATTTGGATAAAAGTTCAGGAACCTTTCAGGTATTAGGTAATACGATTGAAATCAATTTACCATACCAGAAAGAAAAACTTCGAATAGAACTATCTCGTGATACCATCGAAACATTACAATTAGTGAGCAAGCTTAATAATGCTCTGTTGATGAATCTCGATAATACAGTTATCTTTCCGGCAAAACATTTTGTTACTACTGAACAAAAAAAACAGGCTGCCATCGCAAGTATCAAGGCCGAATTAACCGATCATTTGCCCAAATTACCAAAAGAGCTTTATCGAGAACGATTGCAGATGCGTGTAAAGCACGATATTGAGATGCTCAAGGAAGTTGGGTATTGTTCTGGAATAGAAAACTATTCGGTCCATTTTGATGGTCGCTGTACTAGAGAACCTCCATTTTGTCTCCTCAATTTCTATCCTGATGATTTCTTACTCATTATCGATGAATCACATATTGCTATTCCGCAACTACGTGGTATGTATGCTGGCGATCGCGCCAGAAAACAAACACTCGTTGAGTTTGGTTTTCGTCTACCATCTGCTTTTGATAATCGACCACTTACTTTCGAAGAGGTTAAGCAATATTTTAAGGATGTTATTTTCGTTTCAGCTACACCAAGTGATTATGAACTGAATCATTCTGATATCATTGTTGAGCAACTTATTCGGCCAACTGGACTTTTGGATCCAAAAATCGAACTTCACATACGTAAAGGACAAATTGATCATCTTATTGAACAGATCAATCAAACGGCTACTAAAAGGTATCGAAGTTTAGTTACTGTTTTGACAAAAAAACTGGCAGAAGAGTTAGCAAACCATTTAGAAGAAAAGAAAATTAAAGTTTGTTATTTACACAGTGATTTAAAAACACCACAACGGACTGAATTACTACAAAAACTGCGTCTTGGCATATTTGATTGCCTCGTTGGAGTTAACCTACTGCGTGAAGGACTTGATTTACCTGAAGTAGCGCTCGTTGCAATAATGGATGCTGATGTTGAAAGCTTCTTGCGTGATAAGCGTTCATTAATTCAGATTATTGGTCGAGCTGCACGCAATAATGAATCTCGTGTGATTATGTATGCTGATACCATAACTAAATCAATGCAGGCAGCTATCGATGAAACGAATAGACGTCGCGCATTACAAGAAAGCTACAATAAAAAGCATAAGATAATACCTCAGAGTGTAAAACGGGATGTAACCAAGAGCATTGCCAATATTCAGCACATAATTGCGCAGGCTTCTGCACAAAGGCATTCCCGAAAATATAAAAAGACATTGGATAAACAGACACATATTATTATGCTTAAAAAAGAGATGTTTGATGCTGCTGATCGATTAGATTTTGAGAAGGCAATTGCACTACGCAATGAAATTTTTAAGATAAAAAGAAAATCTCAATAAAAAATTTATTTTTCTGATACTTTTAATCAAATAACAAGACACATTAAAACCAATTTTCCAAAAATCTTGCATTTTGAATCCAATTTGTTGAATTCTAATTAAAAAGAAATAAAAAAAGGAAGTAAAAAAATTATTCATTTTCATAAAAAATAAGGTGATAGTATGAATAAAACAAAGATTATCATTTTTGGGCTTTTTACATTAACCAACACTCTTTTTGGAGCAATTCCCGATTATACTCTTACCATACGCAATACACTTAAAAATAGATCTATAAGGATTGGTTTAGATCCACAATATGAAAGAATTAAGTGTGAGAAAATTCTGAACATACTTACTTTTCCAACAGCAGAGAAAAAAGAAGACATGCAGAAAATCTTATTAAAAATTTTCGAAATTAAACCAAAGACATCGGTAACCCTTACATTGCCAGAAAATATGCATGGGAAAGAACTGGATCTGATTATTGAAAGCGTAACAGATACGAGGAAAGAAGAAGAACCAGCTTTAATGAATATGTATTGTTATAGGATTAAACTCGGAAGTCAAAAAAATATAAACCTTGATATAAAAACAAATGGGGAGCTTAAAGCAAATATACCTTTAAAAAAAGTTACTCGCCTTCCATTGAATATACCAAATCCTCGTTGGTCTCATTTTGACTTTAATTATCCTTTTAAAGCTTTTATCGAAGCTTTTTTTGAAGAAGCCGATTATACTCTTACCATACGCAATACACTTAAAAATAGACCAATCAGAATTGGTTTAGATCCACAATATAAAAGAATTAATTGCGCGGAAATTTCAAGGATACTTAGCTTTCCACGTAAGAGAGGAAATAAGGAAGCAATGCAAGCAATCCTCTCAAAAATCTTAGAAATTAGACCGGGGGATTCTCTAAAACTAACATTGCCAAGGGATATGAAAGAAATGAATCTACTTCTTGAACTTATAAAAAATGATGAAAAAGAAAAAGAAAAATCTATTATGAATATGATTTGTTATAAGGTTAAATTCGATAAAAAAAATATAGCACTAGAAATAAGAAAAGGACCCGTTGCTTTTGAACTTTTTGAAGGAAAGAAAATTTTAGAGAAGGGTAGTCCTAAGGTACTTCCGATGCCAAATCGTTTTTCGCCTGATTTTGACTTTGATGATCCATTTAAGGCTTTCGGTTTTAAATAAACTGTTATATTCTGACAATTGCTTAAAAACTTGATGAATTATAATTGTGCTGGCAAAAATAGATTTATCAGCAGTGCAGTTAAGCTATTACTGATAAGCACAATGACAAACACCCAAGATAAATGTAGTTTGTAATACTTATTGATTAACAAGAAAAAGCAACTCTGTAATAGTGTATAGATTAAGCCAAGAAAAAAGGTAGCATAAAGTTTATCGGGAATATATACCCATCCTTTTAGCACATCATATTCAAGACCAAAACCAAGAACAAAAACTCCAATCACAAAAACATTAAAAAAAAGAAAGGTAGTAAGCTGTGCACAGCACGAAAGCCATACAGCCGAAACCATGCGAATACCTAAAAATAGTTTTAGCAGTAAAAGCATAAATAAAATATTGATAAAATTATGATAAAAAACCCATGTAAGTCCCCAGATCCATTCAGAAATAAGAAGTTGAGAGATCATATTTATATACATCATTTTTTTCCCCTAAATTCTCCTTCAAATACAAATTCTTCAATTTTTTTATGGTCACTTAATGTTTCACGCTCTTGTAGTTCTGGTAACCAACGATTAATAAAGATAGGGTCAACTTTGTATTGGGGGTTGCGTTTGATCACTACTCCTCCTTTTTTTTGATTAAATGATTGTATATTTTATATTAGCCTATCTTAATCTGTTCTTGCAATAATTAACCGAGTATGCAACTCTGATAAAAAAATATCTCATTTAATTTGTAGGAAAATTCATGCAGATTATCAAGCATCTTTGTAAGATTATTTTTTTGAATGTATTCATTATCTTGAAAATAGGCACAACCGATAATCCAACAGAAAGTGTAGAAAAAAGTCTGAGCGGAAAAATAGCGCATATTGCTAATCTTAATATCAACATCACCTGCAATCCACAGCAAATAATTAAGGATATTAAACAGGACCTTTTTTTACTGTTTTACAAATTCCCAGAAGTACCAATCCGTCGTTATGGAAATCTTTTTGCTTCCAGCTTGTATGATTATCGCTATGCATTAATTGGTTCTACTGCAGCAGGGCTTTATCTCTTTCTTTTTTATGAGGTAATTAAAGGCAATAATTACTTGGAACGCCAAGATTCATGGGCTCTCTGGAAACTGAATATTCCATTATCACAACTATTGGAAATTCCTCAGGAGAATCTTTCGAATGAATTAATTTTGGAAATTCAACGTCGCTATACAAACATAGAAAGGCCAACCGATTTTATTAGTTCATTGATTACCTTTATGCGGGATATTGAGAAAGAAATTGAGGGAGTTAAGTATTTTATAAACCTTGAATCACGGCTGCGCACGTTACGCGTTGCCAAGTTGTTTCCTATAAATTCAAGACGTTTTTCCCGGGCAACCGACAGACTTAATAGGCTTACCTATATAAAAAACACCTTCCTAACCTGGGCCGCTCATTATAAAATGGATCAAAATCGAAGATATCCTATCTGTTTTTAATTTTCAAACTGAAACCCACTTATTAAATAACCTAATTTGAAGATATATTATTTGAAAATAATAAAATTTTTATACAAAATAGACATACTAAGGCATTGGTTAGGTAGAAATAACAATTGAGGCTAAATTATGAAAAAACCAATAATTTTTATTTTTATATTTTCTCTATTCATTACTTGTTTATCTCATGCAACGTGGACAGATCTTCATGAAGCAGCAAAAAGTGGCTCTCTTGAGCAAGTACAAAACATTCTTGATTCAGGTGCAGACGTTAATGCTGTTTCCCAAGATAGCTTTAGACCTTACAAAAATTGGACAATTGAGGATGATGCTGATGTAGTTGGTTGGAGCCCCTTGGATGTGGCTGTCAAACACGGTTTTGTCGATATTGCGGCGTTGCTTATTGAAAGAGGTGCAGCTGTTAATGCTGCTGATCAGGATGGCAATACTCCCTTGCATGTAGCTACATATGAAGGTCAGGAAGCTACTGCTCAATTACTTCTTAATAGAGGTGCCAATATTAATGCTGCTAACAAAAGTGGTTGGACAGCCTTGCACTTTGCTTCAAGGTATGGTCATCCAGCTATTGTTAATCTGCTTGTTGATAAAGGTGCAAACATTGATTCTAAGAATAATTACAATTATGTACCATTGCATAGTGCCGCCTTTGGATATAATTCAGAATGTGTTCAAGCATTATTGAAAAAAGGAGCTAAGCCACCATACGAAACAGTAAAGGATATTACATACAATTGTTTAATCCACTATAGGAAAACCTCTAATAAGAATACCGAACAGAGTAAAATAATAATAACACTTCTAGAAGACTATCAAGGTCGTTGGCAGCAAATTCGGCAACTTGTCAAAGCACGACATTCACCAGATTCACCAATTTGTAGATTAACCCCAATGTGTTTAAAAATGATTATCTTCGAGTATCTGTTGCAATTAAGAGTAAAAATCCCTATGAACTAAAGCAACACACATTCATGAAGCAGGTAGTTCTTTTGCTATTAAAAAAGTGGAGCAAATATTAATATTGCTGATCAATATGGTTGGACACCATTGCAATTGGCTACTGAAAAACGTTATACAGAAATAAAGGCTACTGGAGTATTGGCCTAAATATAAAAATTTTAGAGAGAACAGACATATGCATTTTTTATGGCAAATCATTCGCACCTTGAAGTCAACACCGGCATATGTTTTACCTAAGGAACTATTTTTTGTATATTGGGGAATTTCTAAAACCTACAGTTAAAGAGGGACATCATTATGAAAAAAATCAATCTGGTAATTCTTCTATTTTATTTATTTGTTAATCTTCCATCCAATACAATGTGGACAGACCTTCATCAAGCAGCAAAAGATGGTAATCTTGAAGGTGTGCAAAACCTTCTTGATGCCGGTGAAAATCCTAATGTCACTGATAATTATGATAACACACCTTTGCACTGGGCTGCATTTCATAATCACCCAGAGGTAGTTACTTTGCTTATTAAAAGAGGAGCAAATATTAATGCTATAAATTATTTTAAATGGATACCATTGCACTTAGCAGCATTTAATGGGAGTAGCTCTGTTTGTTCGCTCTTAATAACTGAAACAAATGTTAATAGTACTAATAAATATGGCGAAACGCCATTAGATGAAGCTCTATTACTTGGACGTGCAGCTGTAGCTCGTTTGCTATTAGAAAATGGGACAAACATTAATAACAATCTTATACTCTCACGTTTCTCGACAATACGCAATCATAAGGAAGTTTTAGACTTGTTACTAGAATTTTTCCAAAATAAAAAAACTTAGCACTAAGCAATGTTAACTTTTCTTCTTGCATCACATCACGAGTAGGTGCAGAATCAACCGCAAGAGTTTTGCCAAAAGAAATTTTTCAAATGATCTGGGAATTTGTCAAAAACTTCTCCATATTAGACCTGTTTATTGCATAAAGCGAGCGCTACTCAAACTTGGCAGAAGATATTTCACATCATCATCACCAAAGCGAATACCGGCGCCAAAGAATACATTTGCATTCTTTTTACTAATAAAGTCATCAGCTCCAAAACAGGTATAGAAATTACGCAAGAAGTAAATCTTGTTGAGCCATTTAAAATGTGGACGTCTGTCATCCATTCTATTCCAACCACGTAAATCATACGCTTCGAATGTCATCAACCAGCGCAGGTTTTCTGTATCCAATGGAATATCAAAATCAATAGCAACACCTGCAGACCATCCTTCAAAAAGTCCAAATCGTGCTGCTATGTGATTGAATACCTTACCAATTTGCAAGCCAATTTTGAATGTATTACGTCTAAAGGTCTCTTTCTGTTTGCGATAGGCAAAACGAAATAGCTGAAATTGATTGCCTTGGAGTTGTGCATATGGATCAACAATATTGCCATCTTGATCGGCATAACGACGTTCTTTTTCTTTTCTCGTAATATATCCTCGTTCGGAGGTTGCAATCTGAACTAAGTAAAAATGATCTTCGGTTGGATGAAGACGTATATCGAAATAACCTTTCGAATCTTCAAAGGCATAATTTTCTGCTGGGCGATGCATAGTTTCAAAATGAGAGTCGAAGACAATCTGTAGCATATCGGTTTTGGCAAAATAGTTACGCAACCCTTGGACAGCAATCTTCAAATCACGATAAGTTTCATCATCATTAACTAACTTACCAATAACCCCTTTGCCTTCGTCAATTTTCTCAGCAATAGAATTGATATTCTTAAAACTATCACGTGCTTGCAATGAGGCATCTTCGAGAGCATCTGAGATTTTTTCTACACTTTCACGGAAGGTAGGAAAGATACTTGTCTCTAATTGTTCTGAAAGACGCTTTACATGGTTGCCAATTTCCAAAAACGATTGAATATTTTCTTCGTTGTGTGAAAAAGATCGTTCAAGAATTTCTGAGAAGGATGAAAATTTTTCTGCTGCTGTTGAAATATTACTAACAATAGATTGAAGCTGCTCTTTCCCTTCATATCCACCCAAGGCTGCTTTAAAGGAATCAGTAACACTTTCAATATTACTCGATATCTGTTTTACTTGCTGTAGCAATTCATCAACCGAAACTGGAGGAACACTTGGTTTAGATAATGACTGCCCTGGCTTTAATAATGGTAATAGAGGATCACCCGGTATAATTTCTAAATATTTTGGACCAAGAAGACCATCTTGACGAACAATGGCATAGGCATCGAGATGGAGTGGATAATTTTTATGAATCATGACTTCAATTTCGGCGTATGCCTTTTCATCGCTGATTAGATCAAGTTTCTCAATCCAACCAACTTTAACACCAGCGATTTTTACTTCTGCTTTGCGTGAAAGCCCAGAAACATCTTTGAATGACATCGTGTAAGGACGATAGTTCATTCTATCGAATCTAAAAGCCCCTATCTGAAAGCCCATATACGCAAGTACACCAAGAGCGGCCAAAACAAAAAGACCGACCCACGTTTCTATTTTTATTTGCAATGTAATTCCCTATTCAAAGCCAATAGAGCTTCTTTAGTTTTACTATAGCTCTCCCATTCTGCTCCGGTTTTTCTTTTTCTATAATGGCAAGAAATCGTTGAGTTACTTCTCCTACCTTCCCATATGATAATACAGAAAAAACAGTAGGTCCAAATTTTGTTGAAAGTATAGGTTTAATAAATTTTGGTATTGTATTAAAATTTTTTCCATATACAGGTTCAAGCATTTTATCCCAATCCTCATCCCATTTAGCTGTTTGTTTAAATGCAGCAAGCCATTTTTTAACGGCACTTTTGCGTTTCTCTACATCTCCTGCTTGTGCTTGCTCTAGGTTGAGTAAACCACACATCGAATTAGAAAGCAACCATGGTTCTACTGTTTTACTACCTGACCAAACAGTAAATATATCGGTTAAATACACTGTTGCTTTTTGTTGTCGATCAGGTTGTTCTTTTTCTGGCTGTGGTGGAACATAAAAAATATTATTCTTAAATACCTCAAACGCTTTGATCGTTAGTAATTCAGTAACATCATTGAGTTTATAATCGCGATTTTTTAAAAATGTTGCAAGAGCATCAAATAATTTCTGTCCACCAATTTTTTTCTCAACTATTGCAAAAAATTCCTGAATAATTTTTTTATAATCATCTTCAGGCTCTCCTTCACCAACAAATTTTTTACTTTCAAAATCATATATCTGATTAATATCAATTTTTCCTTCTTCACAGGTGATGGCAAAAGAAATTTTGCCTTCAATACCATCTTTTTCTTCATCAAGAACAACTGTTTGCCAACGGTTTATGGAGGGCAAGATAGCTTGTAACAACCGTTTGCCTTGTTCTTCTGATTTTTCTTTTTCCTTTTCTTCTTTCTCTTTTGGAACTGCTGTCTTCTTTTTTTCTGACTCTGCTGATGCAAGCTGACTCATTGCCATCTGAATGCCGCCAAGCCCAAGCAATTTTGCTTTTTTACGCTGCACAACAATATTGATAAAGGAAAGATATGGAGTACTGCGATTGGCTAAATAACTAACAAGCACTGTCAAAAGAGCTATAAGCATCAATGTAAAAATCATGATATAGCCGGTGCTTTGTTTTTTAATCTTCATCTGTTTATCTTTTTTGATTGTCTCATACTTAATTTTTGCAGTGGTATTCTTTCCAATGGCTGTGTAGTTGATATTGATCTTTGTGGTATAATTGGCGGTTGTACCTTTCCTTTATCAGGTATTTCATCTTCTTTTTGCTTTTCTTTAAAGTGCAGCATAACATCAGGAATTATTTGAATGCTGAATGTAAATGAAATATCACGGATACTTTTTACATCCCAAAAAGAGATTTTTATTTCAACAACATTTGGAATACGGCGCTTTATATCACGGGAAATTTCAATATTTTTTTCCATATTCCATTCAGTCAGCGTTTTGAATTTAATCTCTTTTTTCTTTTCTTTTTTAATTTCTTTTTCTTTTGCTTCTGCAGGTTTTTTCTCTTTTTCCGGTTCAAGAATTACCATATATTTAACTGAAATCTCCTTTATGCCATCAACTAACTCATAAGAGCGAATTTCTTTTGCTCGATCAAGCGTATAGGCATCAAACTCAAGATTACTATCTTCTTGGCGCACTAGCTTATACGATCCTTTACGTTTTTTCTCTTCAACAAGACGATAGACAACACGCGCAATTTTAGGTTTTGCTTTTCCTGTCTGCGCACCCCAATAGGCACTCATAGGATTATTGGTAATGAAAGTCAAAACATCAAGCATAGGGCCACGATTAACCCCATAAAAAACCTTTGCCAATTCTTTGCGTTCCTTTTTTTCTTTCTTTGGCTCTTCTTTTTTTGATTCCTTTGCCTCTTCAAATTTTTTTTCTTCCTTTTTCCCATCTTCTTTTTGTGCTTGAACAGGAATGAATGCACCCATCAAATCTTTTTCTAATTGATGTTGAAAAATAGCTGCTCGCATATTGATACTGATAAAATCGTCGGCTCTATCAACAGTACGGCTTGCTTGGAAGAAACTGTTGAAAAGAATGGTGATAACCATCGATGCGATAGCTAATGCAGCTAAAAGTTCTATGAGTATAAAACCACGTTTCATTATTTTTTCAACTCTGGCAAAAATAAAAAGGTTATCAGTTTATCTGTATATTTCGTTCCAGCTTCTTCCCATTCAACCGTTACCTTTTGCGTATAAATATTACGACATAGTTTTTTTATTGCTGGGCTTGATTCTTCAATACGAAATATTAATGTTGTTTCGGGATCCTCAACTTGTTTACGAGCGCTGCGTTGGCGATTGTCCTGTTCGAACTTTATATATGAATCAATCATAAACTGTTCGCCCAGATAAGTACGGTAAAGGAGCGTAGATTGTCGTGCTACCCATCGCAGCAGATTACTTTGGTTGATTATTAATGGCGTTAAGGCAAGCCCTATAATTGCCATTGCAAAAAGTACCTCGATTAATGTAAAGCCGGTAGTACTATTTCTGGAACGTATCATATTCCTTAAATTGAACATTAAATGGATTTAAAACTAACCCAATCGGTCGTGCTCTACCATCGGGCAACTGATCCTTTGTATCAACAAAATTGATGATAACATCTTGCGCAAGGCCGTCTGGCATAATAAAAAACCATACTGTTTCTGTTCGTTTTCCTATAAAGCGTGCCATCTCATCAAATTTTTCAACGATAAATTGTCTTATTTCTAAATGTTCTGGCCAAGTAAATTCGGTACTTATATGCATCCGCTCAAGCGGCTTAAATATTTGTTCTTCTTTTTCATATTCTCCTGTTGCAATTTCAAGAAATACTTGGCCTGTTTTAAAATTAAATTTGATCTTATGAATTTTGTCTTCAATAAGTGCATTTTGCCATGCCAGTTGTGTAAGCGCATTGAGATTGGCAATAGCTTCTTGCCGCTCATAGCTCGGTGCACGCCTCATAAGGTTAGGAATGACAATCGCCGACACAAGCCCTATTATTGCTACAGCAACGATTATTTCTAGTAAAGTAAAACCTTTTCTGTGCATATTTACTTATTATTTCCAAACGTGGATCCATTTTTCCTTCGGTGTACCCCTACCTTCTTCAGACCCATAGGAATATAGTTCATATGGATGTCTCTCACCTGGTGTTTTTTTATATTGATAAGAATTACCCCATGGATCATCAGGAATTTCATCTACTTCAAGATAAGGCCCTCTCCATTTATCTGCTAATCTTGGATCAGCAGGTTTACGGATAAGGTCCAACAATCTGTCTGGATATCGTGCTAAATCAATATAATACATACCAATAGCTTGTTTAAACGCAAATACTTGGTTCTTTGTAGCGCTTTCAGTAGCAGCAGCAAATCGTCTATAAACAGCAGGTCCAACAATTGCCAGCATAAGACCAACAATTGCTATTGCTATTAATATTTCAATCAGCGTAAATCCATCGCGGACTGACTTTTTTAAAGTAACCATACACATCCTCCTTATATAAATTTAGAATGCTCCAGCCTGTTCTAACATTAATACCATCGGTTGGGCAATTGATAACACAATGAAACCAACAACAAGAGCCATCACAATTAAAAGAATAGGACCAAGTTGTGCAGTTAAACGGTCCGCATATTCCCTTAAATCTTCCTCATAATTTTTCGCAACCGTTAATAACATAAGATCCAGCTGTCCACTTTCTTCTCCAGTACTAATCATATAGGTAGCGATAGGGGGAAATATTCCCGTCTGTTTTAAATATTGGGCAATTTTGCCTTGCTTAATTATTTTATCACGTGCCTTTTCTAAAGTATCGGCAAGAACACGATTATTAATGACTTTGACAACAATATCAAGTGATTCTGATAGATGAACTCCACTTTCTAAAAGCATACCTAAGGTTTGACAAAACTGGGTAATTGCATTCATCTGTGCAAAATATTTGATAATTGGTATCTTAAGTTTAAGTTGATCTATAATACGTGCACCTGCTGTTGTAGTACGCCAATATGCAAAACCAAGAATAATCAGAATAAATATGACTACTACTGGAAAATAATAGTTTTGGAGAAATTGAGAGATACTCAAAAGCATTCCTGTAGTCCATGGCAGTTCCATTTTACGTTTGACAAATGTTTCTGTCATTTGTGGTACAACTTTTATCATAAGAAAACCAACAACAAATGCAGCTACTGTTAATTGTATGATTGGCATCATAAGCGCAGAACGAACACGTTTTCTTAGTTCTTCTTGCCGTTCCATGTAAGTAGTTAACCGTTCCAAGATTACTTCAAGATTACCAGCAGCTTCACCTGCACGTACAAGCTGCACATAAATGCTGCTGAAGACACGCGGATATTTTTTAAGGGAATCAGCAAATGATTTTCCGCCTTTGATATCATCTTTGACCGTTACCAAGATGGAGCGTAATCGTCCTGTAAATTGTTCGCTCAGCAGTTCAAGAGATTGCATCAGTGGAATTCCTGCCTTGAGTAATACAGCAAGCTGCTGCGTAAACAAAATTTTTTCTTTGACAGAAACACCTCGTTCAAAAAGACGTTGCCACCAGCGACCTCTCACTTCTTCCGCTGCAGGAGTAATGGAAACAGGAAAAATTCCTTGTTTGGTAAGTTGCTCTTTTACTGAAGCTATAGATGAGGCATCAATATAACCACTTACCTTTTTACCTTCTCGCGAGAAAGCACGGTAAAAATAGAGTGCCATTATAAAGCCCCTTTTCGTTTCTTGACATCTCTTGTAGACTAAATAAGATAGTAATCTGGTCGACTGACCGCTGGCCATCTAATAAAAAAGGATACTCATGAAAATGCAACGGTTCTCTCCTCTTTTTCTTCTGTCTGGAATTCTTCTTTTTAGCTATAGCGCAAAATCATATAATTATCAACAGCAAACATATACTATTTATACCAATAAAGATCTAGAGAGTCTATATGCTCCTATTATCTTTTCTTCCTCTGGCATCAAGGATTTTTTCCACCATACTTTCAATCGTCCAGAATATGCACAAGAAGTTTTGCCAAATTACTTTTCCCATTTTCTACAATTTTTAGAACATGCACTGCGATCAAATAAAAAGCGGATCTATGCAAAATCGGTTATCAGGCCTTTTGCTAATAGGTTAAAGGCATGTCCATATGTTAATGCATACGTTTTCGCCGATATGCTTCAACAGATGAATGAGCTGCTTGTAACACAAATGCGGCCAATTATGAAGGTTGAAAATGATCTTACTCACGTTGTACATAATCTTCTTTATTCTTCGTTTTCTACTAATTTCTTACAGTTCAAACAGCGGCCACGCCTTTTCCTTGATGAACTCTCACATGAAATTATTAGACACTTGAATGATTATTACTTACAAGATAGCTCTGTTGAAGAATTACGTACAATGGTTCTTAGATTTTTGGAAATCGGGTTAAGCAAATTGATTTGGCATCCAGAGGATAGCAAAGAGACATGGAAATCAGTCAAAACGATTGCTGATAATTTAGCAGAATTTGTTGATAGTGAAATTATTAGCGATATTGAAGATCTAAATGATCTCTATATTTCATTACTTGAGCGCTATATTTTTTTCCTCGACATTAGCAATAATGAACTCCCTATCTCATTTTATCAGCATGTTAAACAGGATATTAAAGAAAGTTCTACCATACTCCTTGAACTTGAAGAGCAAGAAGAGTTTCTTGAACCAAAAATACAAAAACTTATGCATGCACTAAATATCGGTGAAGCGAAAGTCCGAGCACGTGAACCTAATGATCGATTATAACTTCTTTCCTCGTAATTATGTATAAATCTAATCATTTTTAAAAAAAATTAGCATTTTAAAGTAAGAAGAAAAATGTAATTTGTACAAATATCAAAAAAGGTGGAAAAAATGAAAAAACATGCTATGCTGCTGACTTTAGGATGCCTAACTGCAATAACTATTTCTGGACGATCTGTTCAGGATCTTTTTTTTCCAGAAATATCTAAATTAGGTGAATTAAACCTTATAAATAAAAATTTAGACAGTTTAGATGGTTTACAAAATATTAGTGACAAAAAAAGAATAAAATGTCTTTATCTGGGCAATAATCAACTAGAAAAATTACCTCCAAACATCTTTAAAGGATTTACTAATCTAACATGGCTTAGCCTAGACGGCAATAAACTAAAAACATTACCTGCAGTTATCTTTAAAGATCTTAAAAAATTAAAGATTCTTTCTTTGAATAGGAACCCATTACGTAATGGAGAGGAAGAAAAAATTTCAGCAGAAGTTAAGAAGAGTGCACCAGCTTGCACGATTTTCTTTTAGCAACAGAATATTTACTAAACATTATTAGCTGGTTATTTTATTTCTTTTTCTTTTTTACTGAATCTACAATTTGCCGAGCAATATCTTTAAATAACTTACCCGGACGTGTTATATCAAATTGCAATTCTTTAAAATCGAATGATACTATTCGTGGTATACTAATTTTCATAGAAACTCGAGGAAATTTTCCCTTTATGAGATCTTTACCCAATGCCTTAATAGAAGCATTTTCTACAGCAAAAAACCCTCCAGTAATAGCTCTAGTTACTTCACTTATCGCTTTGACACTGCCTTGTGCCACTTTAAGACCTGCCCTTGCAACCTTCTGAGCAGCCTCTTCTAATTTTAGTGCCTTATCTATAGCTGCTACAGCCTTGCCTACACCTGCAATTATTTTTTTGCCTGCTGTCATGACTCCTTTTCCGATTTTTAATCCTGTCTTTTCTACTATCAGTTTTAGTATCTTTCGTCCACACTTCTTAAACGGATAAGCAATTTTTTTCACACCCTTACACTGCTCTTTCCAATAGCTTATTTCTCTGTCTATTTTTGCTATTTTTTCTTGAAGCTTCCTCACTTCTTTTGCCACACCAGTCTCTAACTTACGGAATGCTGCATCTCTTTTGCGTCTCAGATCATCCATTTTTTCATCAATTGTTTCCACTTTTTTTCGAGCATTACCTAAATTCCTTTTGGCATTTTCCTCAAATTTAGCCATTGCTTTACCGACTTCTCTGTTTACATAATTTCCGAAATCCTGTTGCATTCCAGCCTCAAATATAAAATCCTCAGGATGTTTTGTATTAAAGGAAACAGATGATTTTGCACTAAATAAATTGAAAATTTTAGTTTCAAAAGCGGTTGAAAATTTACCTTTTTCAAAACCAATGCGAGCTTTCTGTTTTAATTTTATCGGTGTAATTTCAATAGTCCCATCAAAATAAAATTTTTGCTTATCAATGGGCAACCGTGCACCAAGATCAATCTCAAGTATTACACTATCATCGGAAGTACCATATCGACGATCTGGACCAGTACCCGTTATTATAAAGATTGGTTTCTTGCGAGGTACTTTTAATGGAAAGAGTCGACCTTTTGCCATCAATCTTTTTTCAATTTCTATAATATCAATATCAATTGAACCTTTGAATGTATCTATTTGGACTGCCCCACCGGCACTTAAACCTGCTCTATACCGTTCCCCAAAAATCCACGCATCTGCCGGAACAACTTTTAAACGTAAATTAGAAAAACGTACTGGCGGCATAGCCTTAACTTTAAAATCTTTTTTTGCCATTTGTACAAGAAGTGCGATAAGGTTATCTAAATTAAGTGCTTTTGCTTTGGTATCAATGATAAAACTGCCACCGGTGATATCTATATTAATTAATGCACTCGCATCTTTTAAAATATCTCCAATATTTACTGCACCGGATATTCCTGCTTCTGCGATAAATGGGAATGCCGGAATAAAACCAGCTCGCATGCCAAGATTACCGAGGCTCAGCCAATCAAGTCCGAATGCTGGCTTGATCATTCCTTTCATTATTCCTTCAAAAGCAATTTTGCTTACTTTTGGATCAAAAGCAACACCTCCTCTAAATTCAAGCGGTTTTTGTTTAGGAATCTCAACAAACACACCAGTACTTATATATAAATCTAACTTCGTAGAAACAGAAGCTATAAAATCTGCTGTATAAATTCGATTTATAAATGGTTTTACCTTTATTTTTCCTTTTTTATGAAGCTCTTCAAAATCAATTCCTATACGAGCTGGAACGATAATAGTACATGTCGCCTTACTAACATTTTCTGGAATGTAACCAAAAAATTTGATACTTAATTGTTCCGCAACCAAAAATTTACCGAGTACCTTGTCTACCATTTCCTTCAGATCTTTGACGGCATTGGTCAGCTCAATATCCGAGCCAATGTTTAAGCCAGGATTAATAACCACTTGTAGGTCCAGGTCACGATAAGCATATTCTGAAATAACAAAGTATACTTTTTTGAGCCTGAGTTTATCGAACACTTTTAGTTTCTTAAAAGTGTCAGAAAATTTCCATCCTGTTGGCATTGCAATTTTGAAACTCATTTTGCCTTCTTTTATAAGCACCGTTATGCCAATCGAGACAGTTGCCTTGTAGACAGTTGCTGAACCTGAAACAATAAACCCTGTTGGAGTAATATCAATCTTTGGGAGTGTAATAGAAATATTGTCTAAAATATTCTTTATTTCTTTGGGCATTGGGATTTTAGCCATGAAGCCTGGAAAATCTTTAATACCTATTGGTTCATTCTTTTTTTGTTTTTCTTGTATGGTATTTAATATTTTATCAATGTTAGACAGTTGAGCTATTAGAGGATTGAAGATAAATAATGGGGCTAAGATAAGTAACAGTAAAAATTTCCCTTTTTGCTTCACAACTACTCTCCTTTTTTCCATTTCACTTTATATCTCAATTAAGATTCTCAAACTCTACATATAAATTTCAACAATTACCTTTAACCTTTAAGATTCTCCCCTCTATAGCTCATCAAACTTAATGGATAATCTAAAGTAAAAAATAAAATTTTTAAAAAAACTATTAACAAAAATGAAAAACAATGATTAATAAAATTATAAGAAAATGGTAACCATTAACTCTACCTTAACTAAAGTTTGTATAAATCTTTCTCCATACATACAAGTATGATATGCTTATCGGACAATAATAATTACAAAAAGCTATCCTTCTTTTTCCCGGAGAGTAGTAATGAATTTTTATCAAATATCAAGCGAAGAAGCTATTAAAAAATTAAAAACAGATCAAATAAGTGGCATTTCGCAAATCGAAGCCTTACGACGACTAAAACAATATGGCCCAAACACATTACCTGAAAAACCAACAGAGTCGTGGCTTACCATTTTTTTGCGACAATTTAAAAGCCCACTCGTTTATATTTTATTACTTGCAGCCGCCATTATTTTTATCGTTGGTGAAGATAAATCAGATACTTTTATCATTAGCGGCATTTTATTTTTCAATGCAATTATCGGAGCTATTCAAGAAGGGCGAACGCGGCGCATTATCGAACGTTTAAAACATTTAATTACTGCAGAATGTATAGTTATACGAGACGGGAAAAAACAACTTATCAATAATGCAGATCTTGTTGTTGGCGACATTGTACTTTTGCAAGAGGGTGAACGTGTTCCGGCTGATGTGCGCATTTTGAGCGCAACCAATCTCTGCATTGATGAATCAGCACTGACCGGCGAATCGATTTGTGTCCCAAAGAATGCAGAAATTATTGAAAAAGAAGTTCCTCTTGCTGATCGGCACAATATGGCCTATAAAGGCACTTATATTTTGATGGGAATAGGCAAAGCAATTGTTGTTGCCACTGGAAAACAAACTCAAATCGGAACCATTCAAAGAGCTATCGAAGAATTAGAAGGAATATTGCCACTTAGACGAGAACTGAATCGACTATCGAAATGGATTCTCATTTTTGTATTCTTCGCGTGTCTCTTTCTCTTCTTTATTGGCTTACTAACAGATAAACCAATCCGCGAATTACTGGTAATTCTTACGGCATTATTTATTTGCGTTATTCCTGAAGGATTACCCGTTGTACTTACACTGGTACTTGTCACTGGTGTCTATCGCATGGCAAGGCGACGAATATTGGTAAAAAACATGCAGGCAGTTGAAGCGCTTGGCCGTACTGATGTTATTGTTATCGATAAAACAGGCACTCTTACGCGCAATGAGATGATTGTTGTTGAAATCTTTAGCGATAGTACTGTCTTGAATGTAACTGGTGAAGGATATCATCCAAAGGGAGAACTACTTCGCGAAAACAAAAAAATAGAGCATATCGATCCTCATAGCAATCTCATGCATCTAGCAGAGGCTTCAATATTGCTCAACCGATCAGAGATTAGTTATTCAGATGAAACAGGTTTATTTACTATAAAGGGTGATCCAACAGAAGCAGCTTTATTTGTTTTAGGACAAAAGATTGGACTTTCAAAAGAAAATCTTGAGCAAAAATACACCAATGTCTATGAAGTTCCTTTTGAATCACGCTTAAAATATCATGCCGGTTTTTATACGTATGACAAAAAGGGTGTATTTTTTGTCATTGGTGCTCCAGAATTTATTATAAGTAGTGCAACAAGTGGAAAAGAAAAGGCAAAAGAACAGCTTGAACATTTTCTTGAAAAAGGATTGCGCGTTATTGGTATTGGTATGAAAGAAGTTGATCTTTCAACATTTCCATCACCTGAGCAAGAAGAATCAGAACGCTTAGCTAAATTTAAAGAATTGGTTGAACGTGGGGGACTACACTTTTTAGGCTTGTGTGGCATCCAAGATTCTATACGACCTGAAGTCGGTCCTATTATTGAACAAGCTCGCGCAGCAGGGCTTGAAATCATTATGGCAACAGGCGACCACAAACAGACGGCACTCTACGTTGCACGCAATGTAGGCATTGTACGTCCTGGTGATGAAGTTCTTAATGGTACTGATCTTAATCGCCTTTCTGACCAAGATCTCATGAAGCGCCTTTCAAAAATCACCGTTTATGCTCGTGTTTCACCAGATAATAAGTTACGCATTATTAAGCTCTTTCATCAGCGAGGTAACATTGTTGCTATGACCGGTGATGGCATCAATGATGTACCTTCAATGGTTGTTGCTGATTTAGGTATCGCTATGGGACAAATTGGCACTGATGTAGCAAAAGAAGCTGCGGATATTATTTTGCTTGATGATTCATTTGTCCATATTATTAGCGCCATTGAGCAAGGGCGCCATATTTTTTATACTATAAGACGTGTTATTCTCTACTTCTTTGCTACTAACATGGGGGAAATTCTCATTATCCTTTTTGCACTGGGAGTGAGCATTTTTACTCCATTTCCACTGCCAATTACAGCAGCTCAAATTTTATGGCTCAATTTTGTAACTGATGGCTTTCTCGATATTGCACTCTCAACTGAACCAATAGAAAAAGGTATTCTTGCAAAACAATGGCTCAAACGTAAGCTCCGCATTATTGATAAAGATATGCTCCTTAAAATGATCTATATGGCAATCCCTATGGCAATTGGGTCGCTTTGGCTTTTTTCACGCTACTATCAAACTAATCTCGCCTATGCACGCACCATGACACTCATAACCATGGCCATGTTTCAATGGTTTAATGCGTGGAACTGCCGTTCAGAAGAGCGTTCGATCTTTCGACTCGGGTGGTTTACCAATCGATGGCTCATTGTTGCAACACTTTTTGTACTTTTGCTACAATTTGCAGTTGTAGAACTACCAATTATGCAACGCATTTTCAAAACCGTACCGCTCAGGGCCTCAGATTGGCTATTGATATTTATCCTCTCATCAACAATCATAATTCTTGAAGAATTGAGGAAAATGATCGTATCTATTTGGTTTACCAAGCAACAATTTGACGCACAAAACAAAAAAGTCTAAGCTTATGCATTCTTACTAGCTTGACATAACTAAGGTGTAATATATTGTACAAATTCCCAAATAAAGGGCTCTCCATGAATAAAAAAATACTCGGCATATCCTTGATATGGTTATCATTTATTGTTGGAACAAATTTAGCCGAAGAACCTGCAAAAGAAAAAGGTAAAACAGTGGATTTAAAAGTTCGTGTTGTCGATTCTTTTACACTTATGCGTGAAACTGAAGAAGCAAAAGAAATCTCTCAAGAATTGCAAGAAAAATATAAAGAATATGCCATCAGTATACAGAATGATAATGAAAAGTTCGAAAAAGCAGCAACAGAATTCAAGAGCAAAGAAGCGATGCTTTCAGAATCTGCACGCGAAAATGAGCAAAAGAAACTCATGACAATGAAACGTAACCTGGAAAATAAAATTCAAGAAAGTGAAGAAGATTATAAACGAGCAGCCGGTAAGGCAACAGAACGTATCTCCAAAATAATAATCGATACTGCCACAGAAATAGGAAAAGCTGAGAATTTAGATGCGATTCAGGATAAAGATACCGGTCGCTTTCTTTATGTTTCTGACAAAGTCAGTTACACAGAAAAGGTTAAGCATCGCATGGATGAAAAATATGCATCAAATCAAAAATCAGCACATAAGAAAACTACCCAAGCATAAAAAAGCAGTATGAGATCAAGAAGATGAAAAAAGACGGGAATTAATTTTTCCGTCTTTTTTATTGATTTAAAAAGATTTTAGACATGGAAAACATAAAAAAACTACCACGGGCTATCATTGGACTTGGCAATCCAGGCAAGCACTATTATTCTAATCGCCACAATATCGGATTTCGTATAATCGATGCACTTGCTGCTCGTCATGGTGCTCATTGGACAAAAAAAGATATTATGGAAATCACCGAAATTATGCTTGGTGATAAAAAAATTCTGTTAATAAAACCACAAACATTTATGAATGTTTCGGGCAACGTTATTCCATTTTTGGGGAAACAGGGCATTAAACCTGACCAGATTCTTGTTATTCATGATGAGCTTGAAATGCCTTTTGGCAAAATAAAATTGCGCTTTGGTGGAAGTGCTCGCGGTCATAAAGGTCTGCGCTCAATCGTCGATATCTGTGGAAAAGATTTTTATCGGCTTTCATTTGGTATTGGACGACCAGAACAAAGGGAAGATGTTGCCCAATATGTATTGAGCAATTTTTCAGAAGATCAAGCTGAACTTGAACAATACATTGATCAAGCAGTTAATATAATTGAAGCAGCCATCACAACATAAAAAAAGAAGTAAGTTGATTATTCATCTCCTTACTTCTTTTTATTAAAAGAGCTTAATTTACTGTTTGACTACTTCAGTTATTCCATCTTCTTCTTGCTGTGTACCTTCTTGCTGTATTCCTGCAGCATTCTCTTCTCGCTGTTCATCTGTCGGCAAATTCGTTTCTTTTAACATCAGCTCTTCTTGAAGTTTGCTGCGATTCCATAGATTGTTTACTTGTTTCTTACAATATTGCCAGTAGAAAACACTATTGTCTCTGATACTGCCCGCTACTTGAACAAGCTTACCAGTCCAAGTCTGTGTGCGGTTCTGTTCACCATCTGGATTTGCCTGGGTAGCTTCACCTTGTTGTGCCTGTTGCTCAAGCGACGCTCTTTGCTCTGGACTAATAAAGAAATATTTGTGTAGACAATATTTATGTAGCCATGGATAAGCTAAGACTCCTGCAACACCTCCAGCAACAAATGTAGCTGGTTTGCTGAAAATTAATCGGCTTCCAGCTCTGAATATACCAGCATTTACATTATTAATACTCAAAAGAGCAGTAAGTGAAAGAAGACAAACTGCTATTTTCATTTTCTTGGTGATCATGATAGATCCTCCATTTAAAAAAAATGATTAAACAACTACAATGATTCAACCTGACATTTAACTTACTCATGAAGGAATTATGATTCCCCCCAAGTAGTTCTTAAATATTTCAAAGTTAAATATTTTATCTAAAAAATAGTTTATAGACGATCAAATATTTGTCAAGATAAAATTCTACGAATATCCATAAATAATTATTTCCTTGCCTGGATTATTTCTAATTGAAATGACACCCCTCAGGGAAGATTTTAAAAATCTGTTTTTCAGTATACCTGGTATATTCCTTAATTCCTTCAAGGTCAAAATTCTCTTAAAAAAGATCGATCTTTTAGCTTAAAAATTTCTATGTGTCAAAAATTCCTACTGAAATGAAATTTACCAGGGGTCTTGCGAAAGTATCATCACACCTATTAACAATAATGAACATATCAATTTCATTAACAGATCTATCGGATCATATTTAATTTTAGAAATAAAACTAAAAAATAGATTATTAAGAAAAACTAAGAGTTTCTCTGAAATTCACAAAAATATTCACAGCAAAACTTGATCCGGAATTTATTTAATATACCCATACGTTTTTCATATCAATTATGAACAAGCTAACAATAAATGAACTATTAATAAATTATTTAATTCCGCGTTGGTTTATAAAAAATACAGAACTACTTAATTTTGAGTATGGGCAACAGTCAATTTGGCTCTACATACTGGGCATTCTTTACTTGGCAGTACTATCTCTTTAAAATCAGGTTCACATATAAAGTTATTACAACAAGGCATAAGAGTACAATTATTCTTGCCAATCGTTTGAGGTTGTTCCAAACAAATCAAACACTCTTCAGTATTCTGTTTGTATATCTTCTCAATAAGATGACATCTTAAATACGTGGCTATCTTTTCATCATCAGCCTTAATTGCAATATTAAGAGCAGTTTCGCCAATTCTTGTCCTTTTTGAAATATCCACCCCTTTTTTAACAAGATATGTAATTATATTATCATAAAATTTATTTTTCCGATTAGATACAACCTCAATGAGGGCAGTTCTTCCTAGCTTATCTTGTGCATCAATATTAGCTCCACTCTCTACGAGAAATTCAACTAAATTTTGATACCCCTTTTTAGCAGCACATAGAAGAGGTGTTCTCCCGTTAATATCAGGAATATCTACACAATTTCCCCAGTAGAGAACACTATTGTCTTTGATATTGCCTGCTACTTGCACAAGCTTACCAATCCAACCCTGTGTGAGGTTCTGTTCATCTTCTAGATTTGCCTGGGTATTTTCCTCTTGTTGGGCCTGTTGCTCGAGCAATGATGCCCTTTCCGCTGGACTAATAAAGAAATATTTGTGTAGCCATGGATAGGCTAAGACTCCTGCAACACCTCCAGCAACAAATGTAGCTGGCTTGAAAACTAACCGTCCAGCTCTAAATATACCAGCATGCATATTGTTAACACTCAAAAGAGCAGTAAGTGAAAGAAGACAAACTGCTATTTTCATTTTCTTGGTGATCATGATAGATCCTCCATTTAAAAATAATTAAACAACTAGAACTCAATATAAAGATTATCTCAAATTAACATAGGATAAACAAACAAATTAAGATGCACAGGTATTTAGTACTTCAAGCCCATAAGCAAGAGTTTGCTTGTATAGAAGAAGTATTAAAACAAAAAAGAATTGCTGAGAATCTTCCCTATCTTTATGAAAAATATAGTGCTGAAATTGAAAGCCTTGATGAATGTGAAAAGCCCTCAATTATAATTCAAGAACGATATGATGCCTTACAGAAGATGCAAAAGGACCCTACAACTCTTTGCGAAGTTCACTATCAATTTTCACCAGAAGCACAAAAATTACTCGAAAATCAGGGGATTAATAGAGAACAGTTTGAGCATATAACTGGTAACCTGTTTGAAAGTCAACTGCGCAAGGAACAATGTATCATTATTGATCAAGCAGCTCAATTGCATGAAGGATTAAATCAAACAAATCAACATACGCTATTAAGTAGTTCCGATCTTTTAGCATTACCTGAAGATAAGCTTGATACGGTAATACAATCGCCAGAGCAGTTTCTTGATTATTGCCTTTCCTTAACAACAGAAGCAACACTCTTATCGCATCAAGCAGCACAAGCAGGCCATCTTGAACAAGCAGAAATGCTTAATGATTATGCATGGTCCATGCTTGATTTGTGTAAAGGATTTATGTTAAAGGCAGTAGAGTGCGGTAAGGAAACCATAGTGGGTTTTGTATATGATGGGCCAAGAAATGTTTATGAATTAGGTCAAAATCTTTGCGGACTTGGGAAAAAGTTCTGCGAAACTCTAGAATATATAAAAGAAAAACCGCATGAAGCATGGCCAGAATATGCAAAACTCTTAGCTGACAAAACAGTAGATCTTGCACAGAATGTCAGATCATTGAGTACTAACTTAGCACGCATGTTATTACATTCTACACAAGCTGAAGACTTAATGAGGGCAGGCAGATATGAAGAAGCTGAACAAATCATTATAGAACAAGCACAGCAATTAGAACCAGTAGTTCGAGCAATAGTTGAGCCATTGCGTAATACAACAATACCAGATGTATGCAGAAAAAGTGGCGCATTTATTTCGGAAGGTCTTATTACTGCAGGTGTTATTAATTTAGCAGGAAAAACCTATCGAGTTGCAAAAATTGGCAGTTTACGTATTGCGCAAGCTGCAAAAAAACTTGCAAAACAGACACAAGCTGCAAAAAAACTTGCAAAACAGACAGTTGAAGGCATTGGTGCACGTGAATTAACATTGGCAACCCCAGAAGGTTTAATGCTTCAAGTTAGAGATAAATCCCTTGATTTTTCAAAACAAGCAATCAAAACAGCCAAACAGTTAGGGCAAGATCCACGTAAGGTTGTGCAGAAAATACCGCGATATATCCAGACAAAGCACCTCAAATTGGTAAGACTGGGAAATTATTTAAATGAATATCTCTCAAAACTAAAAAATCCAAAGTTTATTAAGGCTAAATTAAATCATATTTTTGGAATTGATAAACTAGAAAAACATCGTTTATCTGGTATGATTGAAGGAAAATATAGTGGATACCATCATGATAAAAATTGGAGTTTAGTAAAAAAAGGAAAGGTTAAATTTTTAACTAAACCAGAAATTTGTCCTAAAACAGGCTTAGTGAGTGTAGCTAAACTAGAAATCGAGGGTGTGATAGTCAAGAATAAAACTTTCTTTCCACCAGAATGGAGCAAAAGAAAAGTTATTGATAAAATTGTAGAAGCGAGTGAGAATATTAAGACAAAATTTATAAGAGGAACAAAAATAGAATATACTGGTGTCACGAACAAAGGCATGCATATATTAATGGTTATTGATGAAAATAAAAAATTGATTACCGCATACCCTGTTAAATAATAAATGAAAATTAAAAAAGTAGATTTCGAAAAAATTAATGATACCTTATATGTTTCAGGAAAATCCTCAACGGTAGATATGGGATATTTAGGTGGTTTTCTTGCCTATGATGTTGGATGTAAAAATATTGATTCTTGGAAAGAATGGATTAATGATCCAAAATCTGAATCAGTAAGCAGTAATTATAGCCATCTTGAAAAAAAGGGAAACAAGATAAATATCTACTGGGAATATGACTATTTTGAACATGAAGAAGAAGCAGAATCTTTTGAAACTACTGTTGAACAGCTGAACTATATTCTTGCCCGCTGGAAAGAAGTTTGTGAGAAAAAACCGAAGAAGGTTATTATTACTCGCGATGGTGATAAAGTAACGGTGGAAACCAAAAATTAATTCCCTTTAAAAAAATCTTCTTTATTTAATTGAAGCTCGGTAAAACCGGGCTTTTTTTTATTGTCTTACCTTAAGACTTATGAACTTATCTTAAATCGTTCATAATGCATTCTAATTCAATTCTTTTAAGGTTTTTAAGTAAACTTGCGCGATAGAATCAATATAGCTGCAAGATAATATAACTGAAGTAAAGAATCCATACATCGAGCAAAGAGCATATGCAATCTTCTAAAACCATTGAAACACGCAATAGATCTCTCTACTTTCCATCTTATTTTATCCTTTATTTTTGGACAAGGTACATCTTGTACATAATCATGATTGCGGACTGGGATTGAAGTTCTTCCATTATAATTCGATATTGTCATTCTATTTTCTATGGAATCAAATCCCTTATAAACCTTTGAAACTTTTTTTAAAAAACATAAATTGATATTTGACAAATACATTTTCTTCTGATAAAAATGTAAGTAACATATTATTTAACATTAATATTAAATTAAAAAATAATATTAAAAGTGATGGTTTTATTAAAAATGAAGGATTAGCTATGATTGCAAAAAGAACCTTATCTATCTTAGGCTTGATGGGACTTCTCGTATCAATAATGTATCCAATAGAGGAGATCACCTCGACCGATTCTGCACTTTTGAGGCTTTTAGCTAAATCTATAACACAACAAGAAGAAATTTTAAGCTATCTATCTCAATTGCTATACCAAAACAGTTCAGGCAAAAATTCAGGGCAAGCATCTGCAATAACCGAAGTACAATGGAGTCCCCCAGATCCCCAGTTTAATATGAAAAGAGTTAAAGATATTATCGAAAAAACTGCACCAGAAGTTCAAAAGGTAGTTAATTCAATTATCGAAAGAGAGTGCAGAGCTAATGAAGATTCTTACCCAGTGAGAAATGAAGAATATATCAGAATAGTATTTACAGGTCCCCCAGGAACGGCAAAAACAACATTAGCAGAGGCCCTAACGTTGATGCTTAACAGGAAATTTAAATTGATATTTCCGGTTTCTGCTATGAATAAGTATCAATTTTGTCTTCAGCAATATATAGATGAACAAATTAAACCACTTATTGAGCTTGATGAGCCTTGCGTTATTGTCATTGATGAAATCGATCAGCTCCATGCGCTTACCAATAAAGATGAAGGTGTTGATCCAGTACTAACACTGTGTCATTGTATGGATGAATGCGAAAGAAAGGATAGGGGCCGAGTTAGTCCACACTTTATATTTTTAGCAACAACCAATCATGTAGATAAAATACCACCTGAGTTAAAATCCCGTTTGCGGATTGTAGAGGTAAAGTGTCCAGATCGTCTCTTACGGATTGAGATATTATTTGATTTGCTTTTTGAGAATAATGGCGTTGATCTTTCGCAAGAGTGTGATTTGGACTTTATTAATCATCTTGCTAAAAAAACTGATGGTCTTTCAATTCGAGATTTAAAGACCATCGTCAATGTTGCAATAGAAGAAGCTCTTGCAGAAGCGTATGAACATAGGCAGAGAGGCGATGAAGTTTCCAGGCTTTGTTTAGAAAAAAAACATTTGACTGAGGCATACAAAAACGTTTGGAAAGATACAGACGCTGCTGAAAGATATTGGAGAAATAGACTAGGACGGTTTATCACAGGAAACCTAAAAAATTATGCCGGTCGTTTATTAATAATAACCTTGGAGAGTTCAATTCATTGCAGTATTAACCGGGTATTTACTATTCCCGATAGAAGGCGAGATGAAGAACGATATCAAGAACAAAATAGGTATACTTATTTGAAAAGGCTAGGTGAGGTCACAATAAGTTCTCTCATAGGCGCCGCTATTTATAATTTTTTTACTAGAGCCAAAGATAATAAAAAATAAAATAGTAACATCCTCAACAATTAAATTAGATTTTATTAGGAAATCTCCCTAATTATTGCATCTTACTTAATAACAAGATTATTAAAATAGTCCTTCTATACAAAACATTTAAGTGGCAGATTTTAGCATAACAACAATTTTTAAATGGTAAGGATTAATTCATTTTTAAAAATATCTTTTTTAATTAAGCTCGGTAAAACCGGGTTTTTTTATTATTTTTCCTTAAGGGTTATTCTTTGTTAATACAAGCAGTAATAAAAAGGGAAATAAAAATTCATGTACAGTTATTGAAAACTTTGTTATTATACAAGTGTTTAATGCCTTAAGAAATAAAATGTAGATTGTGAGGAAAAATGAAAAAATTAATATTAATGATATTTCTTATCCCTTCGATTCTTTATGGAGCAACTTCTATTGATAAACTTGAAAAAGCTATTATGAATGGTGATATTAAAAAGGTAGAAAAATTGTTACCTGAGATTCAGCTAAGTCAGAATGAATATTTGAGATTAGCAGATTTTGCACAACAAGTAATCTATAAACATAAAAGTGAAGTAGAAATTTTTCAATTAGATATCTTTTGCTCTCCTAAAGGGCGTTTCCAAAAATCCTTGATTGGTAAAATTGTTACTTCTACAGCTAAACTAAGTCTTGCGGGATTTTATACTTCTATCGCTGGTCTAATGCTTTTAATTCCGTGCGATCTAGATTATGATACTGGTGAAAAGTACGCTAAACTCACAATTCAATTACTCTTTGGTTCCATGGCAACCTTTTTGATTTCTGGTTATGGTGGATTGTTCTTAGCAAATATGGACAGAAACGAATGGGGAGCAACATTAGTGAAGCGCTATGATGATGCAATACAGATAAAAAATATTCTCATGAAATATTACACAAAGTCAGTTGATGAACTCAAATCATAAAGGGTTTTTAACAGATTGGAGAAAAATGAAAAAATTAGCATTAGCATTGTTCTTCATCTCATTTCTCACTTGTAGCGCAAATAATATTCCGAAGAATGAAAAGGGGATAAAAAAACTAGAACAAGCGATATTGAAAAGTAATATTACAACCGTGAAAACTATTCTTCCATTAATTTCAATTTCACCCTCTGAACAAAAACGATTATTTATTTTAGCGGAGAACGTTTTTCAGAAACGTCAATCTTTTTTATCCCTGTTTGTATTCTCCAATGAAAATTTATTGACAGTAATAGTTGGGTTAGGTCTTTCGGCAACTGCCCTTTTAGAAGTATGCATTTTATATACTTTAAAGGTACCTTTTAATAATTACCTAGCTAATATGTTAAGCATACAGTTTAATGCAGGAATATTAACTACCACCATTGCAATCACCAATCATTTTTATGATTTCTGGAAATTATATAATAATGCCATAGCCATCAAATCTCTAATGCTTAAAGATTCAACTCAGAAATAATTTTTTTACTCTTTTTTTAAGGAAATTTTTTAACACCGAGCTTTTGCCAATCAACATTGAATTTTTCTATTCCTTTTTCAGTAAGCGGATGTTCCATCATCTTCTCAAAAATGGCAACCGGTATCGTTGCAATATCAGTACCAAACAACATCACCCCATGAACATGAGAAACTGTACGCAGCGAAGCGGCAAGAAGCTTGCTTTCAAATTCATACAAATCAAGCATTGAACGTATCTCTCCAATAAGATGTAAGCCATCAACACCAATATCATCAAGACGTCCAATAAACGGCGATATATACGCTGCCCCAAGCTTTGCCATCAATAAGCTTTGTTCCAAACTAAATACAAGCGTACTATTGATTTTTATACCATCAGCAACCAAGCGCTTAATTACCTCATAATATTCTTTTGAGCAGGGAACTTTAATCACAATATTTGACGCTAATTTCGCAATCGCATGTGCCTGTTTATAGACTGTTTCTGGTTCTTGCTCAGTAACTTCAACACTTACATCACCATATGACTTCATAATCGTACAGATCTCCATTACTTGCTTGGTTGGATCTGCCCCTTCTTTACTCAAATGAGTTGGGTTGGTTGTAACGCCATCAATAAGTCCGGTTGGTGCCCATTTTTTGATAAATTGTAAATTGGCAGTATCTAAAAATAATTTCATTAAGTCTCCTTATCTTTATACCACTATTTCTATGATTATAATTCTGCCTTCATTCGGTATAGTACGCAACAGGCACTTATCTGATTCTTTATTTCAGCGACTAATTTTTCAGATACTTTGAAATTTAGCTTTATTTATAAGCAAAGTCTTATCTATTTTTAAGACGATTGTTTTTCGTTAAGGGAAAAAAGAGAGAGGCATGATAATTACCACGCCTCTCTCTTTTTTTAAAACATCTCTTCTTTACTACTTCCTTTTCGCAGGAAGGTTGGAACATCAAGATCTTCATCATCAAACGCCATTGCAGGCTTTGTATTAATTGATTCCTTTAAATCCTGCTGTTCCGCTTTTGTTTTATGCTGTAATTCATTGACAGCTGATACTGCCATCGTTGTTTCGTCATGTTCTTCTGTGTTATCCGATTTGTCTTCTTTACATGTTTGATATACTTCTTGCTCTTCAACATGTGCAGCCCGAATTGTGCCTTCTTGATGAGTAGAAACTTTTTGTAATAACGGTTTGTTTATTTCTTGTCTTTGTTGTTCATCATCAAACCCGGTTGCGATAATGGTTATACTAACTTCATCTTCAATATTTTCATCAATAACAGAACCAAGTATGATGTGTGCATCTTCAGCTGCTTCTTCATAGATGATTGTTGCTGCTTCACTAATTTCATGCAAACTTAAATCCTTGCCACCAGTTATGTTGAGCAATACACTATGTGCTCCTTTGATGCTCATATTTTCAAGCAAGGGCGAAGTTATTGCTCTCAGTGTAGCTTCTTGAGTCCTGTTCTCGCCCGATGCTTTAGCGTTGCCCATAACCGCAAGTCCTTTACCCTTCATAATAGTACGAACATCAGCAAAATCGACATTAATATGACCCGGTTTGGTAATAATATCAGTAATACCTTTAACTGATTGAACTAGAACATCATTGATCATTGCAAATGCATCGAGCATGGAAACATGCTTATCTACAACATCAAGTAATTTTTGGTTGGGGATAATAATGAGTGTGTCTACCTCTTTTTTTAATGATGCTATAGTTTCTTCGGCTATTATATGCCTGCGTTTTCCTTCAAAAGAAAAAGGAAGGCTAACAATGGCAATAGAAAGAATATTTTTCTCTCGTAATGCACGCGCAATAGTTGGTAATGCACCGGATCCAGTTCCACCACCCATACCGGCTGTTAAAAATACAATATCAGTATCATCAACGAATTCCATAACTTTATCAAGATCTTCTTCTGCTGCACGTTTACCAAGTTCTGGATTTGCACCTGTTCCTAACCCTTTTGTTGATTTAATCCCTATTTGAATCTTGTTGTGCGCTTTTGAAAAATGCAATGCTTGCGCATCAGTATTAACTGCGATTGTCTCAATGTGTTCGCAGCTGGACTCAATAATACTGTTTACTGTATTACCTCCAGCACCACCAACACCAATCACTTTAAGCAAAGCTGGAGGAGTTAAGTTGTTTTCTTCTTTCAGTTCTTCTTGCAGTTCTATCATTATGAATCTCCTTTTTTTATTAGAAGAAATCGGATACCCAAGATTTCATAGACATAATAATTCGTTTCAGAAGCGGCCCTTCTATATTTATATTAGAGCATCCTTTTTTTAATGCCTGAAGTAATAATCCATACCCTGTTGCATAGATTGGATTTTCTAATGAGCCTGGTATGTCGTGTGCAATTCGTGGCATACCTATACGAACTGGCATAGAAAAAATACGCTGCGCAAGCGAATCCATCCCTTTTAAAAGTGAACCACCACCAGTGAGTACAACACCGGTAGTCATCATGTCTAACAAATTATGCATTACTAATTTATCGTAAATTAAGCTCAGTAATTCTTGTGCTCGTGGCTCAATAATACGAACTAAATCACTCCGCTTGATAATGCGCATTTTATTACCTTGTATCATTTCAATCTCAATCAAATCATCATTCTCAAGCAATTCTTTTGAAGCAAGGCCATACGTTCTTTTAATTTCTTCAGCTTCTTTCAATGGTGTGCACAGTCCAATTGCAATATCATTGGTAAAATGATTACCTGCAACAGGCAAAACCATAGTATGCCGTATACTTTCTTGTTGATAGAGCGCAACATCTGCAGTACCACCACCAATATCAATCATCGCAACACCAAGCGTTCGTTCATCTTTACTCAATACCGCTTGTGCCGAAGCAAGTTGTTCTAATATAATATCTTTAACTGTTATGCCTGCCATTTCACAACAGTTAACGAGATTTTGTACTGAAGTAATGGAACCCATAATGATATGAGCTTGTACTTCAAGACGTACACCATGTAAACCAACTGGATCATAAATTTTTTCTGCAGAATCAATAATAAAATATTGCGGTAATACATGTAATACCTGTTGTCCTTCCGGTATTGGTATTGCACGTGCTGCAACAATAGCATTAGAAACATCTGATTTTCGAACAACACCTCTTTTTATTGGAACAATACCTTGTGAACTTATCGAATGGATATGTCCACCAGAAATACCTATGTATGCTGATTCAATAGTGATGCCTGCCATTATTTCTGCTTCTTTAACTGCGCGCTTGATGGAATGAATGGTTTGTCCCATGTTAACAACAATACCCTTGCGCAATCCATACGATGGTGATTGCCCAATTCCTATAATTTCAAGCTGATCAGTACCAAGCTGTTGCGCAACAAGTGTACATATTTTGGTTGTTCCAATATCAATCGAAACAAGAATGTTATGTGGACGTATCGTAGCCATGACCCCTTCCCCCCCGAGAAAAGACGATAATTTGATTATCAAACCGAATATCAGCAATCCATGTTTTTGATTTATTCAGTAAGACCTCTTTTTTACCCTTAATTTCTTCCTTTAGTTTTTTACATAGTCTCAGTTTTTGTTCATTGCTGATTGAATATATGTCACATAAAATTTTAAAACTATGCTGATTTTTATCAGTAAGCCATAATTCATGCTTATTGTGCCAATTAATCTCATATTCTTTGAAAAGGTGTGGTGAAATGGCAGAAAGACATGTATAGAAGTCTGATGTTAATCGACTATCAGTGCATACCGATTCATGGACGCTAACTGTAGGAAGTGATGCAATGATGTCATATTTAAATAATTGTTGTAATTCCAAAACTCCTGATTCAAGTAGTACCAAATTATTATTTATTCTAATGATAGGTTTGTAGATGGTTAAGTGAATAGCTACTGTTCCTGTAGCTAAATGGGCGATAGTAACTACTTTGATAAAGGGAAACGTATCTTTAAGCTGGTGTGCAATCGTAGCAAATGGTACACTCTGATAGTCAATATCTTGTGCAACAACTGTTTTGATACACTCTTGAGCAGTTGTTGAAAGAATACTATCATTCGTGATAGCGTAAGTAAGAGGCGTAAAAATAAGGCAATACGCTTTATACCCAAGATATCCAAGAAATATACATGTTGCTACTACAACAATGATACGTATATTTTTTAATGCTTTTTTCATTGTTATTCCATATTCATAAGAAACACCATTACCTTTATACATTTCTACATTTTTCAGCTAGAAATAGTCAATGGTTAAAGTTATTAAAGAGAATTAATGCTATCCACCTTAATCCAAAGATGTTTTTTATTATTAATGACTGCTCATCACAATTTTTATTTAAAAATACTATAAGAATACATGATATAAATATACTCGTAAAAAGCGCTCTCTTTCTTTTCACGAAGAATTCACCTATTTTAATGTTTTGATACTTTCTGATCAGCCTCGACAAATAAAAAGTGATACGTTAAACTACGGCTTATTAGAGTAAAACTCAAAATAACTGAAAAGAAAGAGAAAAGGAAAACGTAATGCGTTCTGCTCAAACTTCTTTCTCCTGGCTCTATTTTGTACTGCCTTCAGTGATGCTGTTGATAGTTACCGTACTTGTCTATTATTCTTCCTTGTATTACGAGTTTCAATTTGATGATATTGCCAATATCCAAAAGCATTTTGCGATACGATATCACAGCTTTTGGGAACAGTTTTTTCAGGGAACACGCTGGATTAGTTATTGGTTAAATTCACTCTATTATGCAATCGATAAATTTAATCCTTTTTACTATCGTGTTGGGAATTTAATTATTCATTGTATCAATGGATTGTTGGTATTTATTGTTTTACTGCTTGCGCTGTCAAATTTAAAAAGAAAAAACTTCTTTAGTACAAATGCATTTCCCTTAGCATTTATTACCGCATTACTTTTTCTGCTTCATCCAGTTCAAACACAAACAGTTTCTTACGTAATTCAAGGACAACTTGAAGGTATGGCTATACTTTCAATATTGAGCATGTCTTTCTGCTTTTTACTTCTTGTACATGCAACAAGTACTTTTGGGCGAACTTTTTTGACTATCTTTCTCTTATTTCTTGCAGCACTTTCTTGTGGCACTAAGGAGATAGCTATTGTATCACCATTACTTATTGCGTTACTTGATTGGTTTTTTGTCGCACAGGGAGATTGGGACTCATTTAAACAACGTTGGTTATTGCATGGAGCACTCTTTACTATAGTAGGGCTTTGCTACCTTATTTTGCTCAGACCAGCATTTTTTGTAGAAGTTTTTAGCTTTCAAAAACAGGCAAGTAATAATATTGGCAATGTTATTACAAGTAACCCGCGAGGAATGATAACATCATCCCACTTTTTTATTTCCCAATTTAAGGTCATTCTCCATTATATCTGGATTTTTTTCTGGCCTTATAACATCAGTGTTGAGTATGATTGGAAACTCTGTAGTGATATTATTGCTCCCGATTGTATAATTCCACTTTTGATTCTTTCTGGAATTGGTATTGCGCTAACAAAATTACTATTGCGCGATAGAGCTAATCTTATTGCCTTTTGTGGATTGTGGTTTTTGATTACAATATTGCCACGTTCAAGTATTATTCCATCATCCGAATTAATGTTCGATTATAAAACATATGGGGCATCAGTTGGGTTGCTGTTCCTTTTGGCCTGCACCTTGCTCTGGTTATATCAACTGATTCGTGATTATATAATTATTTATCTAACTGACCGACATGTTAATTTTATTCATGCTGCAGGTATAACACTTTTGGTTATTTCTTTAGGTATAAGTTCCTATCAACGTAATAAAGTTTGGAGTTCTGGTCTTGATTTTTGGGCAGATATCCTTAAAAAAGCTCCAGGAAAAGCGCGTGCATACAATAATTATGCTGTTGAACTCTCAACAAAATTACAACAATTCGAAGAGGCTCTTCCTTATTTTAGAAAAGCAATTGCTATGGATAGGCTTTACCCTGATCCATGTAATAATCTTGCTGTTGCCTGTGCAAACTTGGGAAAAATAGATGAGGCTATTGAAGCAGTTAAGCAAGGCCTTAAGATTAAGCCAAACTACCCAGAAGGATATAACAATTTATCCTCATTCTTGCTTCTAAAAAAGGATTATGAACAAGCTGAAAAGGCTGCAAAAACAGCTTTAAGGCTGCGTCCGTGGTACGGTAAAGCACATATGAATTTAGGACGTATCTATTTGGAACAAGCAAGAGATGATGAAGCTTTAGAATGTCTAAGAAATGCCTGCACCAAAGCCGACTTGGATAATGAAATGGGCTTCTCATTTTATGCTCAAACTGCAATGCGTCTAAAACGATATGATGAAGCGATTAACGCTTTGCAGAGGCTAAAAGAGATAAATCCGGCACATCCTGATATAGAGCTTGGTATCGCTAATGCTTATTTCATGGCAGGTCACTGTGATAAGGCAATTCAACTATATGAAAAACTTACATACCAAAATCCAAATGATTTTCGTGCGATATATAACCTTGGTGAAAGCTATATGAAAAAAAATGATATACAAAAAGCACTTACCTACTACAACAATGCCCAGCGATATATGCACATGCTTCCACGCCTTGGGTTACGTCTTGCTGAATGCTATGAAAAGTTGGGTGATCAACAAAAGGCTGAAGAAATGCTTGTACAAGTTGTAAATAACAATAGATTGCCTGATGAAATAAAAAAAATAGCTCAAAATAAACTTGAGCAACGAAAACAAAAACCAACAACATAACTCTTCAATATATTTCTCAAAGTAGTTAATATAAATTTTGATTTGTGATACACTAATATAAATAAAACATTTAAAAAAAAGAAATTTCTTGCTTATATTATGTAAAGGCTTCTCAACATGGATAAACGGTACGATTCTACCTCCTCTGAAAAAAAAGTACGAACTTTTTGGCAAGAGCAGGATATTTTCAATGCTGCTAATAACCCTGGACCATCTTATACCATCGATACACCTCCCCCAACCGTTTCTGGTGCTCTTCATGTAGGCCATATATTTTCGTATACCCAAACGGACATTATTGCCCGTTATAAACGCATAAATGGTTTTTCAGTTGTTTATCCTTTTGGTTTTGATGATAATGGTTTACCAACTGAACGGTATGTAGAAAAGAAGCTCAATATTAAAGCTACAGATTTCGAACGATCAAAATTTATTGAATTATGCTTAAAAGAAACAAAAGAAGCTGAACAGGAGTTTAAGGAATTATGGCAGCGTATGGGGCTGTCAGTTGATTGGGACTTGCAATATACAACAATTTCGCCTGAAGTTCGTCGCCTTTCACAAGCTTCATTTATCGAACTATTTAACAAGGGTTTTGTATATCGTAAAGAAGAACCCGCATTGTATTGTCCTGTCTGCCAAACATCTGTTGCACAGGCCGAGCTTGAGGATTCTCAGGTAGAGTCGTTTTTCAGCGACATTGTATTTACCGATGAAGATGGCAATCAGTTGATTATTGGTACCACGCGACCTGAACTGCTTCCATCATGTGTTGCGTTATTTTATAACCCAGCCGACGAACGATACAAAAAATTGAAGGGGAAAAAGGCACGCGTACCACTTTTTAAAACAGAAATACCTATCTTAGAAGATGAACTCGTTGCGATGGAAAAAGGAACAGGGTTGGTAATGTGCTGTACTTTTGGTGATACAACCGATATTGCTTGGTACAAAAAACATAGATTGCCATATAAACAATCCATTGGTCGTGATGGAAAAATGACAGAATTGGCAGGAATGTTAAAAGGGCTTTCTATCCATGAAGCACGCAAAAAAATTATTCAAGAATTGATTAAGCATAATCTATTGATCAGACAACAACCGATTACGCATGTGGTTAATATTCATGAACGGTGCAAAAATGAAATAGAATTTATTGCGCTCAAGCAGTGGTTTATTAAGATTTTAGAGCACAAACAAGCATTTTTAGAACAAGCCAATAAAATTAAATGGTATCCAGCATTTATGAAAGCACGTTACAAAGATTGGGTTGAGCATATTGGCTGGGATTGGTGCATTTCACGTCAGCGTTTTTATGGCATTCCATTTCCAGTTTGGTACTGTACTGAATGTGATAAAGTGTTGATTGCTGAACCAAAAGAATTGCCTGTTGATCCGCAAGAAACTAAGTATAAGGGTGCATGTTCATCATGTGGAAGTAAAAACATTGTTCCCGATACTGATGTAATGGATACCTGGAATACATCCTCACTTACACCATATATTTGCTATGCAGTATGTAATCAACAATGGAAACCACCATTTCAAGATGAAGAACAAAAAGAAACTCTTGAATCATTTTTACCAATGAATATGCGTCCACAAGCGCATGATATTATTAGAACATGGGCATTTTATACTATTGTTAAATCGTGGATGCACAATAACCTAATTCCATGGAATACCATAATCATTTCAGGTCATGTACTTGGTGCAGCTAAAGAAAAATTATCTAAATCAAAAGGAGGTGGCCCTATTACACCTGAGAATTTGCTTGCAAATTATTCTGCAGACGCTCTTCGTTACTGGACAGCATCAGCAGCATTAGGTCATGATGTTTCCTTTTCTGAAGAGCAAATACAAATTGGACAACGTCTTACCACAAAACTATGGAACGCTTTTAGATTTATTAAAGAGCATCTTGCGCCATGCAAATCGGATGAAGTGCCAGAACAATTAGGCAGCATTAATGGATGGATTTTGCATCAAGCAAGTAACTGCTTTGAAACCTACCAAAACTATCTGGAGCAGAATGAGTTTAGTATTGCACTTGATAACGTAGAGCAATTTTTCTGGAAAGACTTTTGTGATAACTACCTTGAGATCATTAAAGATCAACTATTCAACTCTGATAAATATAATCATGCGCAGATTTGTGCTACGCAATGGACATTATTTACTATCGGTTTGCGAATCCTACAATTATATGCACCATATGTACCATATGTAACCGAAGCAATTTATCAATTGCTGTATAAAGAGCATGTAGGTATTGCTTCAATCCATCAAACACGCTTTTCAAAAGTACAGCAACTTTTTGTTTTTAAAAAAGGAGCAAAATCAACAGAAAAACTACTTGAGATTGTTTCGCAAGTACGAAAATTGAAGAGCAAACAGCAACTATCATTAAAAACAAAACTTGCAACATTAACAATTTATGTTGCTGATATTGATAATTATTACTTCCTTCAAGAGCAAGAACAGTTGATTAAAGGTGTTACACAAGCACAAAAAGTACATTTCAAACAAGAAGAAAGAGATGAGCAGCGGCTTAAACAACAAGATAATCAATGGAATGCTACTGTCTCTTGTTAGTTATAAAAAGCTATGGTTACTATAAAAAATACAGTACGAACTATTCCTGTAAATATTAAAAAATTAAAAATGGATGCCCAGAAACTTCTTGATCTGCTTGGGTATAGTGACTTTGATTTAGGAATTTGGCTCACAACTAATAATACAATCCGAAAATATAATCGGCTATATCGCAAAAAAGATAACCCAACAGATATTCTTTCTTTTCCCAATTACCCTAATTTAAGGCCAGGTGAACGCATTAATGTGAAAACTCTTGAAGAAAAAGATCTTGGTGATATAATTATATCTCTTGAGTATGGTGTACGTGAAGCAAAGCAATTAGAGATCTCACTTCAAAAATGGTTACAACAGCTACTGGTTCATGGAGTATGTCATCTACTCGGCTACACTCACGATACTGACGAGGAATATAAGAAAATGCAGAAAAAAGAGACGTACTTGCTTACAAAATTACAAAGAGGTTAGAGTCACTTTTTCTGCTTTGTGAAGTGATTGATTTAAATAGTTTTTTAAGGGTATCGAAAGGGCAGTGTCATGTGTTTTAGAAATAATGTATGTAAAAATTCTTTTTTCGTTCTATTGGTTTTAACGCTATGTTTTAATCTTAGTGCTATGTCGCCCAATCCCAATGTTATGAATGACGAAGAAGGCGAAAATATTCCTGATGTACATAATGGTCATTATATTCATAGACAATTTGTAAGTACGCCAGCAGTAAATTCATTTCATAAAACAGATAATACTTATCATGTAAATCCAAGTTTTAATGATGATTTTACACACGGTGATAAAAATGCAACCTTTTTTAAAAAGGCAAAAAATGCTCTACATGACGGCCTTTTCACTAGTATTAAAAATATCCCAATAATCTTAATAACTGGATTAGTTACCAATCTAACTTATGTAGGATATCTAATTTTAAATCGAGCCATTTCACAAAAAGCGAATGAATCTTCAGTTTCCTTAGAACAACTTTACCTTGAAGCACAGCTAATCAAGTCTTATGAACAACAAAATAACCATTCTTCATCAAATGAAAATGATCCGCAAGATCAAGAATCTCAGCAACGTCTAAAGGTAATGAAAAAAAGCTATAATGATCATTTACTTGAATATTTTAATCAGAATCTGAAACAAAAAGATACTGAATCCAAAAACAATACAACTTCCCTTCCTACAGGAATACCTGCCTCTGCAGCGTAAAATTTTTATTTGATTTATTCTTTTGATTTTTTTATTTTGGCCTTCTTTTTATAGGAATCCATTTTCTTTGTTACTATTCAAACCAAATAGTATTGGATAATGAATAGCTACGAAAGCTGCTTGGTAAGCCATTTATGCAGCTCTTTTTGAAGATGCGATATAAAAAATCAGCTAAAAATTTAGAAATATCTAAGCTTCTTTAGAAATCAACTTGAACTAGAAGGCTTAAAGTACTTTTTTGATACTAGCTTCTGATACAAGGCCCTAGAAACCTAGATACAACTTTAAATAATGCCAAACATATACTAAATCCTAAGACACACCCAGCATATCTCAGGCAATCATGATTTCTTTCTTTATTTATAAGACTATCATATAATTCTTTAAACTGCATATGATCAGGTTGATACTCAGTCAAATTAATTTCTTCTCTTTTTTCAGAAGAATCAGAATATGGTAGCACGTTATGTCTTTCAAGGATGCTTCGAATAAGTTGTTTGTCGGCTTCAGTTTGCATAATTTGTAGATGATTACAACCATCTTTAGATATTAAATACACATTATTATTTCCATGTGATCTCAAACCATAATAAAGGGCACATGTATCATTATACGATAATTGGGGATCATTTTTGGAATGAATAAGAATAATAGGAATATTGGTAGGAATCTTATCAATTGACTTAATAGGCTGCTTTCCTGATGGCCAATAGCATGGAAATGAGGCTTTAGCGCAATAGGGAACCCAATAGTAGGAAAATGGTAAATTGGCTATTACTGGCTTATTCTTTAATGGTCCATTTAATGTATGAATTATCGCACTGTTTCCAGTTGCTAAAGGAGCTTCCAAAATCAATCCCTTTATACACTTTCCTTTATCTTCATTCGCAAGATAATTCAATGTCGTAGCTGTACCTTGTGATGTCGCATGAATAATCGCATTTTTCGAATCATTTTTTGAAAGAACTGCGCGAAGATACCGTATGCATCTCTCTTGTCCTAAGTCAGGCGCAGATGGAGTTTCAATTGGAACAATTGTTGCTACATTCTGCCCTAAAAGATTTGCTACATACTCAGGTTCACTCCCTGACCCATTTTGCCCAGGAATAGCATAAACCTGTAATGTTGCATCAGGACAAGCTCTCTCCATACTACGAATACATGGTACAGTAATGAATGGCACAATAAAAAGAAATATAAGAATCAATTTTCTCCCTTTCATATAAATCCCTTCATGATAATATTCCAATAACCTTATTTTATCAGATATCTAATTGGATGTAAATCCCTAAATAAAGGAATTTAGCCTTAAATTCCTAATTATTTTTCAAATTGTCAGTAAAAATGGGGGGGGGTAATAGCACTGGTCATTAAAACAAGGGAATAGCTACGGAAGCTGTTTGGTAAGCCAGTTATACAGGTCTTTTTGAAGATTTGGATCAATGGGTCCACCACCACCCTGAATCATTGTCTGACTTCCGCCACCACGCAAGTCATATTTCTTTTGAAGCCAGGCAGCTATTTCTTTGAGTGAAACTTTTTGTACTAATGAGGGTGATAATGAAATTAAAAAGAGACTACGTCCATTGATTGTACTAACAAAAACATAAAGCCCCGGCTTCTTTTTTTCTAGTCGTTGTGCAATCTCTTTAAGTTCATCATGCAGCACATCCTTTAATGATAAAAAGAGATAAGGAACCATTCCGATCGGTTTAATCTGTTGTTCCCAGAGTGGTATTTGAGTATCCAATAGGTGTGTACGCAATCCCTTTATTTCAGCATACAACTGTTGCACCTGTTGTTTTTGTGTATTAACTGCATCAAGTACTGCTTCACGTTGCACTTTAAATTCATTACTCAAGTTTTTGACAGTATTGAAGTCATCCTGAAATAGCTCAATAGCCTTACGACCAGTTACCGCCATAATTCGTCGCTGACCAGCAGCAAGTGCTTTTTCTTCAGTTATTTTAAAGACACCAATATCACCAGTTGCTCGAACATGAGTGCCACAACACAACTCTGCTGAAAAACCTGGTAGTTCAACAATACGTACCCGTTCTGGGGTATATTTCTCACCAAAGAAGGCTAATGCACCTCGCTTCATTGCCTCTTCAAGAGTCGTATATTCAATACATACGGGAATATTTTCACGAATCTTTTTATTAACTAAATCTTCAACTTTTTTAATGTCTTCAGTACTCAAGCTTTCTGGATAGGTAAAATCAAAGCGAAAATAATCTGAAGCAACAAAAGAACCTGATTGTTTTATAAATGGACCAAACAGTTCAATAAGCGCTGCTTGCAGTAAATGCGTTGCAGTATGATTGCGCATAACATTACGACGAAATTGTTCATCAACTGTTTCGATAATCGTATCACCAACTTTAATATTCACCGGTGCTTTGATTTGTACTGCAATGCTATTACCAACGTAGCGAACATCAATAAGATCACTCTTCTTGTCTTTAATTATAACCCAACCTTTATCAGGAACTTGCCCACCACCAATAACAAAGAAGGGTGATTGTTCAGTAACTACCCAGCATATATCACCTGTTTTTACAGTGTTGACTATCTTATTATTATGAATAATACCACTAATTCGTGACTCAGTTTCATAGGTATCATAGCCAGTAAATTCAGTTGAAAGTGCTTCAGCAAGTGCTAATTGATCCAATTCATCAATACCCATTTTCTTGCCAGACCGTTCTTGTTGTGCTCGCATTGCCTCATCAAATCCTTCACTATCAACAGTAATTCCCCGTTCTCGTGCCACCGCATTGAGTAATTCAAGAGGAAAACCAAACGTATCATACAACTTAAATGCTTGCCTACCAGATATATGATCTGGATGTTTTCGCAGATATTCTTCGAGTATACGCTTACCACGTATCAAATTAAGTGCAAATTGTTTCACTTCACTACGCAATGTTGTAACAATAAGATTTTCATTGATGCGCAATTCAGGATAAATATCGCCCATCTGCTCAACAACAGCCCTTGAAAGAGCAGGGAATATATCCTTATCGGTTAATTTAAGTGCAAAAAGTGCGGCACGACGAATAATTTTACGCAGTACATAGCCACGTCCTTCATTCGATGGAATACAGCCATCTGCAATTAAAAAACTACTTGAGCGAATATGATCTTCCAAAACATGAAAGGCACTTTTCCCATGCTCATCCTTCTGTATATAGATCTTTCCCGTTAATTGTTCAATGCTCTTTCTAATTGATGTAAAAAGATCAATATCAAACACAGAATCTTTGTTTTGAACCAACATACACAAACGCTCAAAGCCCATACCAGTATCAACACCTTTTTGTTTGAGCGGTTTATCACTGCCATCTAGTTGACGATCATATTCCATAAAAACAAGATTCCAAATTTCAACAAAACGATCACAATCACATGCTGGACCACATTTGTTTATATCAGCACATCCATATGTAGGACCACGATCAATATGAATCTCACTACATGGACCACATGGACCAATATCGCCCATCTGCCAAAAATTATGTTTTGCACCAAGACGATAAATTTTTTTCTCTGGCAAACCAATATCATCATGCCAAATTTTATACGATTCATTATCAGCTTCAAAAATCGAGGCATACAGTTTTTCAGTTGGCAACTGCATATCTTTCGTCAAAAATTCCCATGCATATTCAATAGCTTCTTTTTTGAAATAATCACCAAACGAGAAGTTGCCCATCATCTCAAAAAAGGTTAAATGACGTTTGGTAAAACCAACATTATCAAGATCATTATGTTTTCCACCCGCTCGCACACATTTTTGAATACTTACAGCGCGCGCATAACTACGTTTTTCTTTACCCAAAAATACATCCTTAAATTGGTTCATGCCAGCATTAGTAAAAAGTAATGTTGGATCATGCGCAGGAATTAAGGATGAGCTCGGAACTTTTGTATGCCCACGCGTAACAAAAAAATCGAAAAACTTTTCACGAACAAGTTTCGAATTCATAATGATCTTTCTGTCTGTAATAGCTAAAAAATTTCTTTTCTCTTAGAGTACCCAATTTAACAGACGAATCAATGGTAGAAAATTTTTATGAATAATGATTCTAAATACAAATTGGTTCTTTTTCATTTTTTTTGATAAGATTTGAACAACCGTTGTTTTTATCTCTCGGTGGTGAAGCGGGTGCTGGAACTTATAGTTTCAGCACTTTTTTTAATCAAAAAAATAGCAATCCTATCTTTTTATCGTCTGATCTTATCAAATGCTTTTTTAAGTTTCTTGTAAATTGTGTGTAGATCATAAGATATCACTTTTGTTTCGCTCAGTGTTGGTAAAAAGTTGGTATCTCCAATCCAACGTGGTAACACATGAATGTGTATATGAGCAGGAATACCCGCTCCTGCAGCCTTGCCCATGTTAATACCAATATTAATTCCTTCAGCACCAAGAAATTCTTTTAGTATCGTACTACTTTTACCAACAAGCCACATAAGTTCTGATTGTACTTCTGGTGGAAGCCCATCAATGTAACCAATATGATCAAGCGGCATAACAAGAAGATGTCCAGCATTATACGGGTACAGATTGAACATCACTATTGAATGCGGGAAACGCTTAATGATAAAATTCTTTTCATCATTACTTTCATGCAACTGTGTACAAAAAATACATTCTTCACGTAAGACAGTTTCATTTTTTGTCCGCGCTGTACTTGTTGTATATTCACTGCGCCACGGCGCATATAACAATTTCATAAAGTAGATCCTCTATCATATACTAGGTAATTATATTATAAATTAATTCAACATATCTGTCAAAAAAGCCCTTCTCAACAGCATTATCATAGGATATAAGAAGTTGAAAATATTATCCTTCATCCTTCTAAAATTGATTTATAGAAGGCAAGTAATCGGGGTATTAATATTTCTGGCTTATAATTGTGAGCAGTGTGCCACGCCTTCTGCTGCATTTTCTCATGCATAGTAATATCATGTGCAATTAGCAAAACCTTCTCAATCATCTCCTGCAAATCTTTTACAATAAAACCATTAATACTATCCTTTACAATATCTTGCTGTCCTGGCCCATCAAGTGCAATTACTGGCGTACCAGCTGCCATAGATTCAGCCAGTACAAGCCCTTGTGTATCCACCTGCGAAGAAAAAATAAAAAGATCCGCTTCACGATAAAGATTCGCAATATGTTCTTTTGACGGCTGATGAACAAATTTAAGCTGATCAGGAGTTAATTTAAGTGTTTCATAAGCATACACATGCATACTCTTCCAGAGAGTCCCATAGCCAGCAATTGTCATTTTAAATGATTTATCAACATGATTTAATGCTGCAATTAATTCGAGCAAAAAAAATGGATTCTTTTCTTTACTGCATCGGGTAACTGAAAAAAGATGAAATGGTTGATCAGCTGAACGTATTTTTGGATAAAAAGAATCTCTCGGAGAAAAAACAGACTGCAAACAACTTGGAATAACTTCCATAGGACATTCAATTCCCTGATTTTGAAGATTTTTTTTAACAATAGAGCTTGGTGCAATTATTCCATCTACCTTTTTACAATAATGTCTTACATAACTTTTGATTAAAGGGCGAGTTAATAACTGAGGAAGAGGAATAACATGAGTCCATTGTTCATAGAGAGAATGATATGTAAAGACAATAGGAATAGATTGGTTACATGCACTTTTTAATGCAGCTCTTCCAAGTAAAAAGGGATGATGACTGTGGATAATATTAGGCTGTAACTGCTCAATTAATTTTCGCATATGAGTGTATGCTCGCATAGGTAATGCCATGTGATTATTCTTATATAAAAATCGTATAGGGCATGGAATACGAAATACATAGTCAGGATCATTGTGCGCTGCCCCTAAAAAATCCAAGGTTATAATAGAAACCTGATGACCACGATTTTGCAGTTCTTGCGTCCATGCATTAATGGAACTGACAACGCCCCCTGAGTATGGGGTATAATTATTAGTAACAAATACAATACGCAATTGATCGTACATAAAGAAAACCTTTGTCTTTATAGGTTTTTACTTTTAGTGTACCCTAAAATACCTTAAAAGACGACCACTATACTGTAGGTTATAGACAATCACAAGACAAAGTGTAATCTAAAAACTACAAACAGAAATAAGACAAAAAACCACAAATAGCCCTTCTACAACCATAATTTCTGCTATACTAGTTATTTTGAATAACGAGGTAGTCATCCATGAGATAAAAGGGTATAATAATATGTGTTTTTATGTCTCCTGATTTAAAGAGCTTTTTCTCAAATAACATGGGGGCATTTTTTATACAAAATCAGTAGTATGATTCTGTGCAAACCTTAATAAATAACTAAACCATAAAATGAAAGATCTAATAACATGAACCTCATTCAACAATTAGATAAAATTTATCTTATGATTGTAACTGCCACATTGACTATTCTTGGAAGTTATTTTTATCTTTCTCAAAAACAAACAGATCCCCATACAAAAACAATATTTATTCTCATGGGTGCACCTGGGTCAGGCAAAGGAACGTTGGCTGAACAGTGTGTCAAAACACTTGGTTTCACTACACTTTCGACCGGTAATTTACTGCGAGAAGCGGTAACACGTAAAGATGATTTGGGAAAACAAGCGGAAAGCTATATGAAGAAAGGTGAGCTTGTACCAGATGACCTCGTGACTTCGATTGTAGCTAACTGGCTAAGTAAAAATCTAAGCGATATCGATACCCTTATTTTGGACGGCTATCCACGAACAGTACAGCAAGCGCAGCTATTTATTGAGTTGCTCAAAAATAGGTTTCCTAACGTTTCTTTGCATGTTGTTGAATTAACCGCTTCTGATGATGTCATTGTACATCGCCTTGCTAATCGTTTAATTTGTGAGAAATGTCAGACACTCTATTCACGAAAACTTTTGAAGGATCCAGAAAAACTTATTTGTGAATCATGCGGTAGTAAATTAATCCAACGTGAAGATGATAAAGAAAAAGTAGTTCGTAAACGTCTTAAAGTTTATGCAGAGCATGCTCATCCTTTACGAAATTTTTACCAAACAATGGGAATTCAAATTGATCAACTCAATACAGAAGACGAGCAAATACTTGAGGGTTTTAAGAAATTACTGGAAGAAATTATTACTAGGAAATCACAAAACACAACCTCTGGAACTTAGATAAATAAATAATATCTACTAAAAAGAAAAAATATGGAAACAAAAAAATATTCATTATTACTTGGTGGTCATATGCCACAGTTAGATGGACTTGAGCATGCAATAACACGGGCAGAAGCATTAGGTTTTACTGTTATTCAACTATATATACGCAGCGCGCAAGATTGGGTGAAGCATGAAATGACGGCTGAGCAAATTGCTACATTTCGCAAAACATTGAAAGGGTCGAACATTAAATATGTTATTGCACTCGATCCCTTCATAAAACATCTTGGTCAGCCAGATTTAGAACGAAGTAATCTAATGAATGAACTTATGGCAGACGAATTAACGCTGTGCGATTTACTTGGCATTCCCTATGTTATTGTCCATCCAGGCACCTGTAGACCACAAAGAAGCACCACTGCATGTATTATGGATATTTCAGATAATCTTAATAAAATTTTGAGCAAAGCTTCTGGCAATACAATGATATTACTGCAAAACATGGCCAGTGGGGGAAAAAGTATCTGCTATTCATTTGAACATTTAGCCTGGTTATATCGTGAATCCAACTATCAGCAACGATTAGGCATCTGTTTTGATTTGTGCAGTGCCTTTGCCTCTGGTTATTCTCTCAGAACAAAAGATGAATATGAACAGATGTGGAAAGAATTTGATCATGTTATAGGATTAAACTTACTTAAAGCTATTCACATAAATGATTGCAAAGAAAAACAAGGTTCAGGCATCAATGAACATGCATTTATCGGCAGAGGCTTTATTCCATACGAAGCATATCGATGGCTTATGAATGATGAGCGCTTTTTTGATATTCCCAAGATTATAGAAATACCAGCACAAACGATTAATGATTATAAAGAAACCCTTAACATCCTAGTAGACTTTATTACCCCATCAAACAAATTGAGATATGGAATAAAATAGCTTGTTTCCACAAAAGCATATTATAAAGGCTGTCAAAACAACAACCTTTTCAAGTAGAACAAAATGAAAAGCTCTTTTTCGAATTCAAAACAAATACTGATTTGATATCTAAGCCTACTTGACGCTTTTTTGTATAAAAAAGAAGTTTATCTATTTCCTTTTTTTCCGCAACATAGGGAGACCAGTTCGTTTATTTTCAAAAACTTCATAACCGTCTGGTAATTGATCAATTGCATTTTTCTCAGCTTTACCAGCAAAATAATAAATTCTTTGTTTGCGGCCACCGGCAAGCTTTACTTCTTTTGTATGTAAATAATATGTTTTCCCACTTTTTTTAGATTTAACACTATAAGCCATGTTTATCAAACTCCTCTATAAGGCTTAACTGTTTTTACTCCCACTTCTTAAGTACAATAAAAACAAACTTAATAAACTAATTAAAAAAAATCTAGCAATTATTTATTTTTTTACTACTTTTATATCACAAATCAATAAAAGAACATTAATTTACTCTCATTTAATATCAAAACAAAATAGAAATGTCCATTTTAATATAAAAGATACGCATTGCTCAATTTTACTCCTATGAAGATATTATCATTTTGTATGGAAGCTGATCAGAAAAGTTGACCCAATAACCTAATTATTTTAAGATAGAAAAGGAAAATGT
>SOKE01000031.1 GCA_004375875.1 Candidatus Babelota bacterium | reverse complement strand
AAAAGTTTGCGTTGCGCTTCTCGATCTGTAGCTAATCCACCGGCATAATTATTCACCTTTGAAAAAACAAGTCTATCATAATTAGCGCCACCAGATCCATCAGCTGCAAGCACCGTCGCCCCAGTAACATATCGAGCCAATGGATAAACTGAAGTAGGAAGATCATCAGCATTATTCGGCAATGCAGGTAGTTTTCCGCTATTAGCACGTAAGGCTGATACAGGAGCATCTGATCCACCTTCTCCTGACTTCCATTGTGAAAACAAAGTGATGGGAACTTTGGCAATAGTAGTATTATTCGAACCATCTCCATAATTAACTAATGATGTACCATCAATCCAACAAAGTGCACTTAAAAAATCAAGTCTATAAGCAGAAACATTCGCGGTAGGAGGTTCATTATCCAATCGTTGTTGATATCCAACAATTACATCTCCATAACTTTCCTCAAAGCGTTCACTACCACAACTTCTGCGCTGTTCAACTTCAATCACTTTTATAGGCAAGCTAATTCTTCCGCCACAATGCCAATGACTTTCTGCATCGAACCGCCGTTGTACATGCAAGCCAAGAACTGCACCATGCTCATTATAATCAAATCGTGGAGAAAGCTTCGAAAAAATGAGGGCAGGATTATTTGTACAGCTAGCCGGCATTACCCCATTAACAAATGCCTCTTCACCTCTAAAATCTGATTTACCAAAAAAGAGCGTTGCAAGTGGAACTGTATTAGTTGTATTTTTTGATTCAGGGCAACAGCAGCGATCATCGCATGATTTCGTTAAGCAACATAACCCAACTGTTGTACATGAAGAGGGATAACATTCATTCCAATAATAATAATCTGAACTGGCATCGCAACAACTAACATAAGCCTTATCTGCCTTACGTCCATATCCAGTAGCCCAAGACTCAACAATCCAAAGACTATCTTCTTCTTTGACCTTATCAACTTTGAAACTCAAAATATCCTCTTCAACCGGTCCTAATGGATAATGAAATGGACCACGCAATATACTAAGCGGCGACCTAATTTCACTTGTTGTTGCTTTTACTAAACCCACGCTGAACCCAATTGCAAGCATAAGTATGCTCAACATTTTATTATTCATCGCTCTCCTTTTGCAACTGTTTAGAATATCTCCAACCCTTTTCTTCAATTAATTTTCTCTTCACTTTTGGCACACACATAGATTTTCTATTTTACGCCCTTTTCTAATTCAACTCCCAAACTACCAGTATTGGACGTGGATATGTAGTTCCTGAAACAAGATCCAATACCACTGCACCTATCTCCAAACTAGCCTCTTGAGACGTTGTTATACCTCCTGCTCCAATAACCTTAACTCTTTGTACACGTGCAATCTTATTATGATCTACATACCCAATACGAAGTTGATTACGCAATCCTGGGCCAGCATCTGCCCGTCCATTCGTTGAAGCAACAAGGCCGGTACCAAATATTTCATGAGTCTTCCATGTATTAAACCATGTTTGTGCAGCTACCACTTCTACATCCGGAGTGTTAATTAACGGTTTTGATGCAAGTAATCCAACACATAAACTACTAGCACCGCATGTATCAGTCGCATCATTCATGTTTCCTGGTTGCATTGGACTGGAATCAAATGGTACTACCACAAAATTACCTCCGCCCTGCAGCGTTGAAGGAGAAACATTCGCCTCAATTTCATCAATTACCAATCTGAGGTGTGCTGAAAATAGTGCACTGTTTTCAGCTGATGGACCAATTGCAAAAAGCGATGCATAAGTATCATTGCCCGGATAAACTTGATTATGAACAAACTTACCACTTTGAATATCCAATGTAACTGCCGCAACATTGTGCGTTGGTGCAATCGTCCATGTACCAGCCGTATCGGTCGTCTTATCAATCATACCAACACCAAGTCCCAAAAATCCTTGTGAATTAATAACAAAACCAGCATCTCGGCCATAAATTGTTACTGAAAATGTAACAGTCTCATCAAGATTTTGCGAGTTACCAACTTGCAATGAACCACCTAAAACACCGTCCCCAATTAATACTTTCGCATCATTAAGAAGAAGCCATGTTAAATCAGTAGGTTGCGTGCTCTCAACATTACCATCTCTATCTTTGCAAACCACCGCCTCAATACCAACAAACGCACCCTTATTGATAACTACACGCGCTTGATCTTCAAACAACATTGTACCGGTACCACCAAACTTAACACGAACATTATCAAGAGCAGTTAATGTTGTACCTGTAGCAGAAACTAACGCACTTGGTATTAATGGATCACAATATATAGATGCATATTCTGAAACAATAACGGTACCTCCACCAAGAACAATTTGAGCTCCTGGCTCTAAGACAATCTTTACATTTCCAGTAAATTCAACTGTATAGCCTTCAGTGAAAGTACTCAAATCAAGCTTACCACCAGATCTAACAAAAATCATACGATCTTCATCAGAACTAATAACGAACCGATCACTGGTGCTAAAGTTTGGCCCCTTCAAAATATGACATATATTATTAACGATAATATCTTCATTCAGATCAACACGAGAATTACCATCTGCTATGAGTGTTACACCATTAATGCCGAGTACCACTGATGCTTCTAATGAATCAACATCACGATGGAGTGAACCAAGACCAAGACGTCCATTATTTTTCAAAATCATTACACCAACTGGTGCTTCAGATGAATTATAACCGCTTAAGAATACTAATTCTTGTACCCAGCCACCATCTATAATTACATGGGCAGGATCTCCAAGACGCGATTCTTTAATTTGTAGCTGTTCAATAGTTCCTTGTACTACAGGAAGATACCCAACATTTTTTTGATCAACAGTACAGGTATCACATAATTCAAAATCACGTACCGTATATGGTCTGAAATTATCGTTCTCATAAGCTTTCGTTGTTGCTAACCAATTAAGTGTATAATCAGAAATCTTGTTTCCTACCGGAACAATAACCGTATCCCCGCTGACTAATGAAAGTTGCCAATCAGCAGCACCAACGCGTATATCAAAGAAAACCTGTGATTTTGGCAAATTGATGTACCCACTTCCACTCTTGGTAACCATTGTTGAAATGTTGGCCCTGCGATTAGATGCTATATCAATAGTTCCATACCAATCAACAAAAATACCACCAACACCAGTTACACTTGTTGTTTCTGGTGAACCGGTTGGGCCACCACGACTTTCAAAGGAAAAGAAGTTACCATCAATAAGGAAGGTAGGAGTAGTATGTGGATCAAATTCATCAGAAGGTTGACAAACATGCGTTCCAACCGAAATGTTACTCTCATGACCAAGGTAGATAGTTTGAATCGAATATTGCTGTTCAAGACCAGAAGGTGGTAGCCCATTAACAATTTCACCATTATTCGGAGTAGTCAATAATGTTAATTTATGCAGTTTAGTGTCACAGGTTTGCAAACCATCTGGAAGGTCAGAACATTGCATTACATCAAGATGAGAATTCTCGTCAACAATTGTGCAGCAATCGCATCCAAGTGAACCAATATAGGTACCCAAAATCATCTGTCTTCCTGTTCCAGAATCAGTTGCAAAGCCATTATAGAAGAAGACAAACTTACTATCATTATCATCACAGGTCGTGCTTGGCACAGAATCGAGTGAACAACTGCATGCAACTTTCGTTACAACCCCTTTTGTAGATCTATAATGATACGGATCTGAGAAACAACACCCACAAGATGGACAACTCTCAGGTCCGGTTTCAAGGTCATTAAAGGAAATAAACTTCTTCTGATTATCATCAATTATACTTGACACAGAATCAAGTGAACAACTGCATGCTCCATCCCCATCAGATCTATAACGACAAGTGTTTGGGAAACAACATCCACAGCACGGACAACGGATTTCACCCTCTTCACACTCAGCACCACATAAAGGATCAACACATATGTATCCATTTGGTATTAATTGATCTACACCAGTATATGCAACACTCATATGCACATAGAGCCGCGAATTATAGTAGACAATTTTTGGACGAGGAACGATAACCGGTGGTTGTGATTCTGCCAAAATCTTAAATGTCTCTCCACCAACATAAGTTGGTTCGGATTGCATATCATCTTTTTCATACACAGCATGATTTTGATCAGTATGAACAAGCCAGGTATGACACAAATTCATTGTATTATTAATGAAGAAGCTCGCTTTATTGTAATAATAATTATTAAATAATCTATCTGGGAAGTTAGTTTCTGTACCATTATAAAGAACTGGTCCACCCGTTGGTGCTACTTCGCTCGATAAAATTTCTATCTTTGTTGGTAAATCAGTTCCCTGATTAACAGAACCAGTAATAATTAATTTACCTTCCACATCAAAGACTATCTCCCCTTGTCCTCTGGTCATATTACCTTGTGCAACCGTAAATGGATGTGATGTGCTTATATCATTCTCAATTGTGCCACAACAGTTTATACCAGATCTAAATACAATCGCCGAATGGCCATTGAGCTTAATAAATGCAGCCTTAGCCTTCGGTTCATGATATCCATCTACAACAAATGCTGATGGATTTCTTCGTTTGATATATTGATTTGAATAACTACAGGAACACATCTGATCTGAATCACAATCACACGGATCAACAATAGTAGTGGTAGGTACTGTCTCTGTTAATGTTGGGCACACATCATTTGCAAGACCAACATAGTCAAAATAGCTGTATTCATCAACTTCCAACTCACCATTGTTACCAAGAACAAAACCATGTTGATTTAGTGGAGCAGGTGGTTCGCTGAATATTGATTTATAGACACGAATTTCAGACCCTCCATCTCCTGTATTTCCTCCAATAGCAAGATAATCACATCCTTCACACCATGCAACTGACATAACAGAGGCACCATGCGTTTGTGAAGTAACAAGCTCTAAGTCTTCAAGTACCTGAGCGCCACTAGTAAACGATAAAAACAAGACGGAAAATAAAAGGATCGTTCTAGACAAATATAAGTAAGAATTTCTCTCCATAACAGTTCACCTTTCTTATTTTTGATGTTTGAATATTTTAAAAACGTTTTAAATATTCTTTTCCTTTCATCATGAACATCATATTATTTTTGTTATCCATTTTAATCATCATGTTATTAGGCTATTTAACTTGTAAAACGAGAAGATTTAGCCTTGTAAAAATGATCCATTATAATCAACTGTATCTTTTCTCGCACCCAGATTTGTCCATGGATCGAATAGAAAATCGTATAATGTTTCATTTCTATTTAACACTAACAATCCTGCATGGGCATTTCCTGGATAGTCATTTGTTACTTTCATCCACGCTTTACATCCAGCTGGTACATTTGGATAAATATCACCTAAAGTTGGAGTAAATACTGGATCAAGTGAATCTGGTTTTACATAGCGACCGGAAATTATCACACCACCAGTATCTGCAATATCAAGAATCATACGGCCCTCATCAGTTTTTGCGGAATTATACTGATTAGTTGGATTAAATAAAAGACATGCCAAATCAAGAGGATAATTCTTGGTTTTGGTTTGCGATAAAAATCCCAACAATGATTTTGGTCCAACTTCAATGGTAACATTCGTTATACTATTGGTATCAACGCGCTTAAACTCAACAGTAGGATACCCATTTGCATCAGTATCCATCAAAAGATAGAATTTAGTACCCCCATCATTTGAAGTAAAACTAACCTTTTTACCATTCCCTAACAGAAATTCAATCTTGCCAGGTCCTTTAACAACAATGAGCAAATCTTCAAGATCTGGCCCCGCTGCAGAACCCTTAAAAACCAAATCATAACTAGTTAAATCAAATCGAATTATCTTATTATATGCAGTTGTCACAAGATACAAACGAGAATTACCAGATGCTTGCCCTCCTATAGAAAAATTACCAGTAGGTGCAATTACTACTACATCGGCAGTATCAGCCTTAACAGTTATCCCATCTTGAAGTATAACATTGCCCGTAATATAAATGTTTGCATCAGTTACATCAGCAGTTACTGTACCAGTCCAATTAACAGGAAAGATTAAATTGAAAGAAAACAGAAAAGCTACAATTGTTACGAGAAGCAAACCTTTTTTTATACAACAATTCCTCATAAACTCATCCTTTTTTATGGTGTTAAATAAAAACAACAAATTTTTCGAGATGCAAAATCTATAGAAAGGCCTTACAATCAAATATTACTCTCCCCGCGCACAGTTTAAAAAACTAAACTTGTTAAGTTAGTCTTATTCCTTTTTTTATAGTATGTCAATCCCTTATGATTTTTGGGTAAAAAAGATTAATTATCTTGCTGTTTAAATGAAAGGGATCAATATAGTCCAAAAATCACATAATTCTAAAAAATCAATGTAACTTTATATGATTGTTTCTAAATCATGGGCAATTATTCAAGCTGGTCTTAACTCGCCATAACTGCTACCCATACCTCATTTAATTTACTTTTAGATACAATATCTTTGAAAAAATGGAGCAACTTAAATTGCTGACCGGAGGGGCAAAAATTTTCTCGTTCTTCTACTTCGCTATTTGCAATCGTAGGGCACAAACCATACTTTTGTACATGATGTGCAAACACTTCATCTCGGTAAAGATAATTAATAAATTCATAAATAAGATCATCTTTTTCTGTTGTTTTTGGAATTACAATAGAATCAATATCGAGAAAACTGCCCTCTTTCGGAATTAAAAAGATTATGTTGGGATTTTGCCGAGTTGCACGCCAAATATCATTACTCAACCCAACTACAACAGGACAACTTTTTGCAAGTAAAATATCTTCTGAACGCTCTTCAGAATAAACCTCCACATGTTTTTTTTGCGCTATTAAAAGATTTTTAACCTTCTCAAGATTAGCTGGTTCTTTGAGTGCATCTATAGATCCAAATAAATATTGGCCCGCTATATAGACAGATTCACGAATACCATCAGTCATGCTTATAGTTGGTGGCATAATCTTTTCATCAAAAACAAGACCCCACGTTGCTTCAGGTATTTTTCCTTTATAATATTCTAGGTCTACTCCAAGACCATAAACCGCCCAAAAATAAGGGATAGAATATTCGTTCTTAGAATCAAAATAATGGCCAAGCAATTTAGGATCTAATTTTTCAAGAAAATTCAACCGTGTCTTATCAATCTTTTTCAAATAACCCTTTTTATGCAACATAACAAGCATATAATCAGAGGGAAAGATCAAATCATATCCCGTTCCCTTCGTCGATTGCATCTTACTCAATAATTCGTCATTTGATTCATAATAACTTACATAAAGCCTAATACCGGTTTCATATTCAAATTTTTTTAAATAAATTGGATCCAATAATGATGACCATGTAAAAATAGACAAACTTCGTTCACTGCGTAAAAATCGGCCAAGATGTGGCGTATATAAAAAAGCAATAAATAATACACACCAAAAAATAACAATAAAAAAACGAGCAAGCATGCTCAAAAATTTTGTTAGGAACATGCTAATCACCTTTCTCTTCCATTACCTACCAAGAAAGAAAATTCTTCTTACCTTTAATGATGAAAGTAGCAATATAAGTAAACTTCCTGCGAGTAATAAAATAACCGATAAGGCACTTATCATTTGCGAAGCACCAGCACGAATAACCGAAAAAATATAAAGTGGCAGTGTTTGAGTTAAAGGACTTGCACAAAAGAAAGCGATAATAAAATCATCAAGCGAAACAATAAAAACGAGTAATGCAGAGGCAACCATTGCAGGAGATAACAGAGGCAAAATAATCTTAAAAAAAGTCTGTCCCACTGTTGCGCCTAAATCAAGTGATGCTTCAATAAGTTCATACTCCAACTCTTTGAAACGTACATAAAGTATAGGCACGGTATAACCAAGACCAAGTACAGTATGACCTGCAATGAGTGAGGTAAAACCAAGTGGTACTGACAAGATTGAAAAAAAACTTAGTAATCCTACGGCTAAAACAATTTCTGGAACAATAAGCGCTCCATAAAAAAGAAATAATAAATTTTTAAGAGCTGGTGCACCATAGTAAACAAACAAAAGGCCTAAAATTAAACTGAGAATAACAGTTGAGCTGGCAACAATAATTGAATTGTACAAGGCCGTCCATATCGTCTTATCTTGCAACACGTCTCTATACCAATCCAACGAAAAACCGGACCACTGATACAACATAACAGATTTATTAAAAGAAAAGAAAATTAAAACAATAATAGGCATATACAAAAAAATATAGAGAAATGCCACAAAAAACGGTAATTTAGAGTAATCAAGAAATGCGCGTAGGCTAACCATATTAGTTCTTCCTTTTAAAAAATCAGGTGGCCTTTTTCAGTCCCCAATAAAACAATAGTGCAACAACCAGAAGCACAATGCTACTAAAACAAGTAAATGTTGCTCCTAATGGTAAATTTTGTAACACCAGGAAATAATGTGAAATAAGTACTCCCATATTCATATATTTTCCACCTCCCATTAATGTTGGAATAACATATTCACCAAAGGCAGGAATGAAAACCAAAAAAAAACCCGCCTGAATTCCCGACATAGAAAGCGGCAAAATTACACGAAAAAAGGTGGAGACCCAACTTGCACCTAAATCTAATGAAGCATCAATGAGGTTCACATCAAACTTTTCAAGCACTGCATAAATAGGAAGCACCATAAAAGGAAGATAGCAGTAAACCATAACTATATAAATAGCAAATGGAGTATTAAGCAATTGAATTGGATGTTTAATAAGGCCAAGGCTGAGTAACAAATTATTAATCAAGCCTGTTTTTTCTAAAATGAAAAACCATACATAAGCCAAAATAACAAGGCTAACTCCAAATGGAAGTGCAAGCAAAAAAAGCAATATATTTTTCCAGCGACCAGCACGTAAAGCCAAAAAATAAGCAATAGGATAAGCACATAAAAGACATATAAAAGTTGTTATAAAAGCAAGGAGTAAAGAACGACCAATAATTGTATAATAAATAGAATCAAAAAAGGTAAGATAACGTTCAAATCCAATTTCAGGAAATAAAAGGGTATCCCATTTCTTAATAATACTTAAACCTACAATAAATAATAAAGGAATATATAAGAAAAGTACCAACCAAACAAAAGCCGGTATCCCCATAAAAAATGATACATTTTTTGTTACGGTTGACTCTTTATTCATCGTTCTAATAACACCACATTCTCTTTTTGCCAATATAGATGAACAACATCATCATAATCTATATCTTCTTGAGGAAAATGTTCCTCATTTTGTTCAAATACTTTAACTATAAAACCGTTGGGTAAACTTACACCATATTGTGTTGATCGCCCATGATAAATTATCGTCTCAACTTTACCTATAAGATGATTAGAAAACCCAGTTAGTTCTTGCTTGCTGATCGCGATTTTCTCTGGCCGCAGATTCATCAATAAATGCCTCCCAGGATCAAATTTCCTTTTTTCAGTGATAACCACTTCAAACATACCAATATCAGGAATAGATATTTTATAGCTATCATTCTCACTTAATAATATCCCTTCAAAAAGATTGGTCACACCTACAAATTTTGCAACAAATAAAGTGATAGGAAATTCATAGATCTCTTTTGGTGTGCCAACCTGCTCAATTTCACCATCAGGGTTCATGATAGCCATTAAGTCTGCTACTGGCAGTGCATCAAACTGATCATGCGTCACATAAACAAACGTTGTTTTAAGTTCACTTTGTAAATCAATCAATTCAACAAGCATTCGCTCGCGTAGCTTCAAATCAAGTGCAGCAAGCGGTTCATCTAAAAGTAATACATCTGGCTCATTAATAATTGCACGAGCTAACGCAACCCGCTGCTGTTGCCCACCAGATAATTGTTGGATCGGTTTATAAATTTGCCGATCAAGATTAACTGCCTTTAAGATCTTAATGACTTTTTGCTCGATGATATTTGCTGGAACTCTTCTTATATAGAGACTATAAGCAACGTTATCAAATACATTCATATGGGGAAAAAGCGCATATTGTTGAAATACGGTATTTATGTTGCGCTCATTAATGGGAACGTGCGTAATATCTTTTTCACCTAAATAAATCTTCCCTGAATCTACTGTTTCAAAGCCAGCAATAAGTCGAAGCAATGTTGTTTTTCCACTACCACTAGGCCCAAGTAAGGCAAAGAAACTACCACTCGGTATTGTCAATGTTAGATCGTCAAAAATGACTTCATCACCAAAAGCTTTACTTACATGTTCAAGCCTAATGTTTCTCATTTTTTTTATCCGCCCTTGCAATTACCATCGGAATTACCACATCTGATAATGAACAGGGAATAACCACTGCAATTATCAAAAATAAAAATACCCAGCCACTATATTCATACCAATTAGAAAAACCATGTGATATAAAAAAGAAGGCTGAGGCTAATGAGCTTACCAAAATATGAGTAAAATGTGAAAAAAAAAGATAACTTATTTGTAATTCCTTATTATAGTTACTTATAATCACACCATTGAGAACACCTATAACAAGAAATGGCAAAACTTGCCAAAATTCATGAATAAAACAGATATGAAAAAACATAGGAATACCCAATAGAACTCCCCCAACATAAGGAAGTATCGTATCTGATAGCACGCAAAAAAATCCCGTTGAAAAAATAGTAACCAGAATAGGCTTGATAATACCCTTAGCAAGACGATGATAGCTTAACAATGCTCCGGTTCCAGCAAAAACTAAATGCATAAAATGAAAAATATGAAAAAGCACATTAGTCCCTTTTAATACTAACTGATTATTCCCCTGCAAAATTGAAAAAAAAGTAGTAAAACTAAGAAGTACAAAACTTAGCGCAACCGAAAAAATGGTATACGGCAGATGCTTAACAAGTTCCCCTAAGATCGTTTGAGTATGTGTTGCACAACAGATATTATCGTGATGCCTATTCATTCTAATTGCCTTTTAGTCAAACCATATGGTTCTTAAACAATGTTCCCCCTTATATGTTTTTAATATACACTTTTTTACAGTAAAAACTAGGTATATTATTGATTTTTTATGGTAAAGATCTTTTCATGTTTTCGTTTAAACAGGTGATCTAGTAAAAAACGTAAGCCAGCAAGTACCTCATCTACTCTCCCTCTTTTTTTGAGGTTATCTATTTCTTCAATTCTAGGTTTTACAAATTCCCAAATATATCTAAACAGTTCTCTCGGCAAAACCTTTGCTGGTGAATTACGTCCAAGACATGGATGATTTGCTATGGAAAATGCAAACATCTGCTCTCGTCTTTTTTTAAAAAGATTTTGATATTTAGGCCAATTCCTTAATAGCGCTGCTACTTCTGTTTCTTCATATCGCTCAGCTTGATATAAGGGCGTTACGCCATACTTACTAACAATATCAACTGCTGCCCCCTTTTCAAGAAACAACTCTACAATTGGCTTATGACCTTTTTTTGCAGCAAAATGCAATGGCCTGAAACCAATCTTATTAACAGCATCAACCTCTGCACCTTTTTCAATAAGCAACTCTACAATTGGTCTACAACCACTACCTGCAGCCCAATGCAAGGCTGTGAAACCAGCCTTAGTTGAAATATTCACATCTGCCCCTCTGTCAAGAAGCAACTTTACGATAGCTTCATTATCACTACATGCAGCATAATGCAAGGGCGTCTGATTCCATTTATTAATAACATTAACCTTTGCCCCTTTTCCAAGAAATAGATTTACAATAGCCCTTTGATCATGCTTTACAGCCCAATGCAAGGGTGTATCACCTTCCTGATCAACAACATTCACATCTTCACCTGCGGCAAGAAGGTTTTGTACTTGCTCAAGGTTCCCATCACAAACTGCTTGATGAAGTTCTGTCAAGGCGGCATTAGATAAACAATTAATATATAAAGGAAGCAGAAAAAAAATTTGACTAATATGTTTCATAGAGTATCTCTTATTTGAGCAGTCTAATAACAATCTCATTTTTATTCAGTTCACCGCTCAATGCGTAATTATATCGCCTCTCACAAAGACAATTTGTTAAAAAGTATTACCAAAGGTTAAGAACCATGCATAAGAACGATCAAATGGCTTGCATACCGACCATTTCCAACCAATATCAAAACGCAGAGGGCCGATAGGGGTATTATAACGAATCCCAAAACCAGTTCCTGCCAGCAAACCCTTCTTTCCTATACCTCTTATACCACTATGACTCAGTAAACCTAAATCTTGAAAAATTACTGCACCGATATCTCCATAAATAGGAAATCGTATTTCAATATTCCCATTAATCATTGTTTTTCCTCCCATTGGCGCCCACCAGGATTTATCCTTCATATCGCAGAAACAGCCAAGCGGCGGAGCAACATCTGTTTCATAACTTCTGAGGGAATTAGCACCACCTAAATAAAAACGTTCTATCGGATTAATATTGTTAAATATTTGATAAAAAATATAACCAAAACGCACCCTAAACGCTAATACCAACGGCATAAAGGGAATAAATAGCGATTGCTCAGCAAGAAGTTTAAAAAAAGCTGCTTGATCAGCACGCTCATTCAGTGGAATCATTCCCTTACAACTGAGTAGCGTTAGTGAACCTCTTATTGGATTCAGTTTATTATCGAGCCCATCAATTAAAAGCGTTGGTTCAATAAAAAGAAATGGCATATTTTTATTAAGTAAACATGGAGCAAAATCAATCGCCTTGGCAACACGACCAGAAATTGCTTTAAATTCATCCTGAATATCAAGCTCCATCCACTCAAATCCAACAGAAATATTTCCATCTACCCATTTATAGGTGCGGCCAAGACTAAAAAGCATGCCGTGCTGTGAAACTTCATACAACCCTTTTTTACAAAAGAAAAAACCAGGTTGTTGATATTTAGTGCTATATCCTTGAATAACAGTTCTGAGTGGTATATCAAAAATCCATGGTCTTTTATATTGGGCAACAATTGATCTATTGGATCGTGTGATATCAGCATTCAAACAAAAAAGATCACAACAATCGAATGGATTCTTGATGATAAAAGTACCACCAACTTTATAGGTAATTCCTGCAAGCGTCACCGGTTTGCTAATCTGCTCAATACCAAGACCTGCACGTAATCTAACTTCAAATGGATCATCCATATGCAGTTTTAGAATGACCGGCTGTCGATTATTTTCTTGTCTTTCTCGATCAGGGTAAGCATGAATTGTTTCAAAAATTTCAAGCTCTTTAAGTCGCGAAACTGTTCGATTCAATTTTTGTCTATCCCACGCTTGGTCTTCCTGGTATTGTAATTCGCGCATTACATAATCAAAAGGAAAAGTACTGCTACCTAAAATTATTGTTTTTCCAAATTTAATATCATCATAGGGATACTTAATGTACCACACAATAGAAAGATCATTTCCCTCATTATTAAGATCATACGTAATTAAGGCATCAAAAAAACCTTTACTCTTAAAATAATTTTCTAACCACCTTTTTTGCGCATGCAACATGCTCATGTCAAAAGGAATCTTTTGTTTATTACGCATAAATTGCTTGAAAGGACCTTTTTGAACAAGCTCAGGAAATTGTGGTATTGAAATGTTGGTTAAATAACGACATTGACCTTCATCTATGGTCAAAACTATACGATAATAATATTTATTGCTATCAATAGATTCAAACTTCTTTTGCAACACTTTAACATCCCAAAATCCCTCTTTTAAATAAAATGTAGTCAGTTTTCCCAAAGACTGTTTTAACAAATCTTCATCAAAATAAGAAACCCGTAACAAAGAGCGAAAACAATGGTGTATCAATCGTTGCTTACTGATATGCTCAACACCTTCTAGCACTACTTCCTTAATCTGAGCACGCGGTCCTTCATTAATCACAAAAAAGGCACGATCATCCTCTTCACGTTGTTCAACATGGACATCCCAGAAGCCTTTATCATGATATGCTTTGATAATCTCTTCAGTTAAAATAGAAAGCGGCAAAAGCCAGACTGATCGTTCAAATACCATAATGCTATCGAGCAATCGATTATTTGAAAAAAAATGATTCCCAAAAAAAACAAATTCACGCTTATGGTGCAACGTAACAATAAACGTCAAGTGAACAAACTCATTTTTATGATCAACCTGTTCTTCTAGCACTATATTTACCTGTAAAAATCCATGATGGGATAAATAACTCTTGATGGCCGCTGTTTCATGATTAAGCATTGCTCGTGAATAGTTTCTTCGTGATAAATTGCTCAAAAAACGCATGTTGAGCTTCATACGAACAAAATCACATTCCTCCTCTTTCATCGAAGGAAACCCCTGAAGCTGCAGATGTACTGTATCTATTACAAAGCGATTACCCTTTGAGAGAAGTAATGTGCTGGTAACAGATTTGGTTTGCTTTTCATAAGATAGGTTATCTTCTACCTGGGCATTAAAATATCCTTCCTGCCTGAAGGCATCAATTATTTTAGCAATCGAATCACGATGTCTCTGTTCATTAAATGGATCACCCGGCTCAAGCAAATAATAGCGGCGATAGGTATCGCTACCAACCAAAATTCCCTTTATTTTTAATTTATTCAATGTCCAAAGGCCAGTTAACATAAAATGAAAACTCTTATTCTTATCACCACCACTTACCACAATCTTGATCGACTCAAACTTATTTTTTTTTTGGATGTAGACTATAGCTTTCTCAAGAGCTGCACTATCAATTAAATCTCCTTGTTTCAAATCAACAAGATAAGAAAATTCAGTCGGCTGTATATACACATCAGATTCAAATGTCAGCTTCTCAAGGAAAAAAGGTTCTGGCATAAACTCTTGCAACAATTCCCGGCATCTATCGATTTCAATAGAAAGCGGGATAGTCACTTCTGCGACCATTCCAAGCTGTTCTTGGACCTTGCTTAGACAACTAAAACAAATCCATAGCTCAATAATGGATATGACCAATACTATAGATTTTAATTTCTTTTTGATCATAAGCCCCAATCTAATCATGCGTTACATGGGATATAGTGTAGCATAATGTACTGTAAGCACTAGGACCGATTGAGAATTAACAGAGAAGAAAAAATGAGAGTTTTTAGCCATCCGTTTTATGCCTTAAGAAAACCTTCTAGAGGAGCGTCATTTTGGATTCTTGGCTTAGCTCCAGAATACTATAAAAACATTTTACTACTGGGCATTTATTTGATATGTTTATAATAATTATTGGCTCCATCGTCTAATGGTCAGGACATTGCTCTCTCAAGGCAAAAACAGGGGTTCGACTCCCCTTGGAGCTGCCAAAATAAATCACCGATGGAAAGTTAAAAGGATCAGTTCTTACTTCTATTATTCTATAATCCGAAACACATTTCTATAATCTTTATCTCTGATAAATGGTTCTATCTTAATCTCATGAATTGAAAACTCGGAAAATCGTTTATGAAGCAAATCAACAAAAGCGTCAATATTGTCCTTAACTCCACAAGCGATAATGCAAATCTTTTGATCAACCATAAGCACCTTAGCAATCCCTTCAATATCTAGTTTTTTCGCATGTTTTTGGACAACTGATCGTAAAAAATCAGGTGGCATCTTAGTTTTTGAAAAGGTTATTTTTAGACATTTTGTCATAATCTCTCCTTTTTTTACTCCTATTTTAGCATCACCCTAGCATAAGTCTTTTTGCTATGTCAAAAATTTTGCGTCTATAACAAAAAGGATTGTTATTTAAACACTTCCAACAAAATTCTAAAAAATGGACCAGATAAAAATGACCATAGTATATAATCAGTTTGGTAATTAAGCAACAAGGTTACTGTACTGAGTTAGTACAATCTGTTACTCTTTTTAGAAAATACTTATAAAAGGAACTATTATGGATAGTAAATCACCGCGCGTTCGATTTGCACCAGCTCCCACCGGCCTTATGCACCTTGGTAATGTTCGTACCGCATTAATGAATTATCTCTTTGCAAAACAAAAAACTGGAACTTTTATTTTGCGCATAGAAGATACTGACCCAAAACGAAATTTTGATCCAGGGGCAAAAAAAATTATTGAAGATCTACAATGGCTTGGGCTCTATTATAATGAAGGTCCTATTAAAGGAGGCCCTTATGCTCCTTATTTTCAGTCAGAGCGGACAGCGTTATATCAAGAAAAACTAAACCAGTTAAAAGATAAAGGATTGGTATATCGTTGCTTTTGTACACTCGAAGAACTGAGAAAAAAGCGACAACAACAATTAATGCTTAAATTACCACCTCGCTATGATCGCACATGTCTTGGCCTTTCTGAAAGCAAAATTCAAGACCGATTAGATAAAAATACTCCATTCATTTGGCGTATGAAGCTAGATATTAATCAAACTATAAAGGTACTAGATTTAGCACGTGGAACGATACAGTTTGATCTTAAGCATTTTTCCGATTTTCCTCTCACGCGTCAAGACGGCAGTTTCACCTTTATCTTTGCAAATTGTGTTGATGATGCCGTCATGAAGATTACTCATGTACTGCGAGGTGAGGATCATTTGACCAATACTGCAAATCAAGCCGTCTTGTATCAGGCATTCGACATTACTTTGCCACTCTTTTGGCATCTACCGATTTTATGCAATACTGAAGGAAAAAAACTTTCTAAACGTGATTTCGGTTTCACACTACAAGATCTTAAAGGAAGCGGATTCCTGCCAGAAGCTATCTGTAACTATCTTGCCATCATTGGCGGGGGAATTTTCGAACAGGAAATTATGTCGCTCGAAGAGCTTGTGAAAACAATCAATTTTGACAACATTCATTCTACCGGTTATGTACGATACGATATTGAAAAATTACGCTGGATTAATCATAAATGGATTGACCGTTATGATTTCAAAAAGCTTGCACAGGTCGCTCGCCCTTTTCTTGAAAAACAATTTCCAAAGGCAACAGAGTTAGGTGATCCAAAGCTTGCACAGCTTCTTCAAACAATTAAAACAGACTTAATAACATTGCAAGATGTACCAAACACACTCCATTTTTATTTTGAAAAACCAGATATAACCACAAAAATGTTGACCCAGCATATTCCAAACCAGTTACAGCCTTTGATTGCTTCAATTATTACAAAACAATTACATACCATTGGTGACCCAGATACCTTTACAGAAGTTATCAAACAAGAAGCAAAAAAAATAAAGATCCCGTTACAAACTATTTTTGCAGCTGTACGCATAGCTTTGATTGGCAGCGCCCAAGGACCATCAATACATGATTTAGTCGATATGCTTGGATCCAAAGAAGCATCACATCGAATAAAAAACGTACTTCAATCCTTTAAAAAATAAAAAAAGAAACATAATCTAAAAACACTGTTAGGATTTATAATAACAACTAAGTTTTTAATTTCTTGTTAAATACAATCGGAACAGTATACTAATAGTATATTTTAAGAACTAACAATAGCGTATGTTACTTATTTTTCAGTAACTATAAAGATTGATATGTCTCCAAACACAGAACATAAAATCGGGCTGGCAACAGCAATCATTATTGGTATGAATGCCATGATTGGCTTAGGAATCTTCACAGCACCTGCAGCATTAGCCTCTCACGTTGGACCTGCCAGCATTCTTTCCTACATTTTTGTTATTGTTGCTATTTGGTTTATAGCCAATTCACTTGCTCGTCTAGCAAAACTCTTTCCTGAAGAGGGCTCGTTCTATCTCTATGCAAAACAATGGGGTGGCCATGTTGTTGGTATGATTGCTATTACTGGGTACTGTATTGGTCTATTTGTAGGCATGGGACTTTTGGTACGTGTGATAGGAAACTATCTAGCCTATCTTTTTCCTGCCTTTTCTGCTATGTTTCTCGGTTCAATAGCTTTGGTCCTTCTTGTCGTTCTAAATATGTTTGGTGTTGAATTATCTAAGTTAGGTCAACATATTCTAATCATACTCACAGTTTTACCAATTGCTACGATCACACTTCTGGGTCTATCCAAAGCTAATATAACTAATTTGATACCATTTGCACCGTATGGTTTTATAAGTGTTCTTAAGGCTACACGTATTGTTATTTTTGGTTTTTTTGGTTTTGAATGTGCTGCATCACTTTTCAACATCGTAAAAAATCCTGAAAGAAATGTACCTCGTGCATTAACCTATGCTATTTTAATTGTTGGCACTATCTATACTCTTTTTGTTTTTTCAATTATTATTTCAATACCAGCCAACTTATTAATTAATCCCTATGAACCAATAACGGATATTTTACAAAAAATTTTTCCTGAACATATATGGCTTATCAATGTTGTTCATATATCAATTTTATCAGCAATGATCGGTACTGTTCATTCCATGCTCTGGTCCTCAAGCCACCTTCTCCTTTTACTTGTTAATAAGATCAAAAATCCAACATTACACAATCTACGTACCTTAGGAATACTGAATCAAAAAACTGCTGTATTTATGGTTGGTTTATTAACAGGCATTACTTTCATTAGTTTTGAAAACATCAATTTGTTTTTTAATATAACCGCAATCGGTATTGTCTTAGCTTACCTTTTATCAATGATTACCTTGCTCACTATTCCATCGGAATGGAAATCACGTCATAATATTAAAACTATTATTGGTATTATTACCGCTTTAATTATTTTTTTCTTCGCTACAGAAGAACTGATAACAGAAATTCTTAAAGTAATTTAGACGTTGACGTCTTCCCTGTAATGATCTATAAGTAACAAAAAAGGTTGAGCTAAGAAAGGATAAACATGGTAGGTATGAAAGCAGTTATGTGCCAAATGTTTTTATTTTTTTTATGTCTGGGGATTTACCAACAAACTAACGCGCTCTCATCTTACTCCAAAAATGATCCCTATCCTGTGTTCACTTCACTTGATCCACACTTATTTTTACAACGAAATGAGATATTAAAATTAATAGGAGAACGTCCAGAATCGACAGAAGCAAATAGATTCGGCTTCTCACTTTCGCCATTTTTTCAAAAAGCTGATTATGGAAAAGTTCCGAGAAATCTTGGATGCGCAACATATGATTGTGCAACAACAGGCTGTTCAGAAACAGGTGGAAATCAATGTACCTCTGTATGTACTGAGCTTGGCGATTTGGAAGGACGGTGGAGTTTAATTCCTTTGCTTTTTGGCAAACTTCCTGAAGGAGTAAGTAGCTTTGTTCCAACGTTAGAAGTAGCTCGTCAACAATTATTTCCTAACGATCCTCCTGGTACCATTAATTACCCACAATATATTGATCCAAACAAAGAATGTGGTTTTATCTCATTTCCTGGCACATATAAAAAACGCGGACTCCGTGGGGAAGTTGATATTCGGCTTATCGACGGATTTGGAATAAAACTGCAATCAGGTTTTGCCGATATGTGCCTCACTGTAAGCCCAAAACTTTATTGTGACTGCACCGATACTAATTGTAATTGCCTTGAAGGCCTTGATCCAGATAAGGTTAAAAAATACCTCGTCTGTAAATATCGAGAAATTGCACGCGAATTATGTCTTGATACCGATCCATTTCATGAATGCTACATTGAAGATATTTGGGCAAGTTTATATTGGCGAAAAGCGTATGAATTAACTGAACATCCCGATTGTCCTCATCGTGTACTTGCAATTCCATTTTTTGTGGTAGGCGGTGCTTTTGCTGTTGGAAAACGAAAAGATCCATGTAAACCATTCAGCCTCCCCTTTGGGAATAATGGACATCATGCAGTAGGAATAACAGCTGGTTTAGATTTCAATTTCGTAGAAAGCATTGAAATTGGAGCAGAATTTGGATTAACTCATTTTTTCTCTCGTGACGTTAATTGCTTACGCGTTCCTAATAGCATCTATCAAAGCGGTATATACCCCTTCTGGACAAATGCTACCGTCTCCCCTGGACACAATTGCCATTTTGGGGCTAAACTCGCAACCTATCATTTCCTTGGATGTCTTTCTGTCTACTTCCAGTATATCTATCTTAGTCATCAAGACGATGAAATTAAACTCAAAAAATGTGATTCTGCCTTCACTCCTGGTGCACTTAAACGGTTTAGTTCATGGAATGTACAACTGGCTAATGCAGGATTCAATTATGATATCTCCTCGAACCTTTCTCTTGGTATCCTTTGGCAAATCCCAATTACCCAATGTAACACCTATAAGAGCACAACTGTCCTTGTCTCGCTATGTGCTTTGTTTTAGCAAAAAATAATACCCAAAGGCTAGACAGTATAGGTAAAATTGGGTAGAATATACAAATATAGAAAACTATCTTAAAATTGTCTTTTAGGTCAATACTTATTTATATTTTGAAAAAGGTAACAAAAAAATATGGCTAAAAAAGCTAACGTTGAGGTGCGCGTCAGTACACACATCGACAAGGCGCTTCGTCAGTTAAAAAAGAAAATAGAACGCGAAGGCATCGTACGTGACATGAAGCGGACCGTTTATTTTGAATCCCCAACACAAAAACGGCGTAAACGATTAGTTCGCGCTATCAAACAAAATTTACTGCGTATGGCAGCACAAGGGTTACTTGGTTTTCGTAAAAAATAGTAAAAAGTAAAGAATGTTTAAAAAACAATTACAAGAGATTAAAAAGGCTCAGAAAGAATCTCTCCTTTTGAGGGAACTTTCTAAACTTTTTTTACAACTTACGCTTGATGATAAAGAGCTTGAAAATCTTACTATTAGTAAAATTAAGTTATCTGCAGACAAGAGTGTTTGCACTGTGTTTTTTTATACACAAGCAGGCCCTGAAGACTTTGAAAAACGGCTAGCGCGACTTAAATTGTACAAGCCTTCACTTCGAAAGGCTCTTTCTCAAACACTCGCATTACGACACACACCGGATCTCATATTTAAATATGATAAACAGATTGAGAAACAACATAAAATTGAAAAACTGTTAAATAAAATTAAAACGGAAGAACAATTGTAGCACTACTTATTCCTCTTTTTCTCTGTTGGGGTTCATTTCTGAATGTTATCGCATATCGCTTGGTAAGAAATTACAGTATTATTACTCCGCGCTCTTTTTGTATCTTTTGTAAACAACCGCTTGCCTGGTATGATATGATTCCTGTTATCTCTTGGATTATATTGCATGGACGTTGCCGATATTGTAAACGACAGATTTCCTGGCTTTATCCATTTATTGAGTTGTTCACTACTATTGTTATGCTTGCCCTTTTTACTCTCGTACCAACACAATATATTCCAGCTTATTTTATCTTTTTCTCTGCTTTAATTATCACCATTCGCACAGATATTGAAACCTTGCTAATCTCACGTTTTGTAAGTCTCTTTCTTATACCACTAGGAATCGCATTTAGTTTCTTTCAATTACTCCCTATATCTGTACTTCAAAGTATAGCAAGCACCTTCATAGGCTACTTCTTTCTATACCTCTTTTCAAAACTGTTTCAATGGTTTACAGAAAAAGAAGGAATGGGTAGCGGTGACTTCGAGTTACTTGCATTTATTGGATCATTTACTGGAATCACTGGATGTTGGATCAGTCTCGTAGTTGGATCAATCCTCGGTTCTTTATTTGGTCTTCTTCAACTTCTTTTAGGTAAAGTAAATCGCACAACTAAAATTCCCTTTGGTCCATTTCTTGCTATCAGTGCTATAATATTTGTCCTTTTTCAAAAAACTATTTTGAAACTATTACTCGCAACACAAATTTAGACCAAAAAAACATAAACATTAATCAACTAAATCATCTTCAACAATAGTAATTGTGTTATCTTGATCAATAGTAATAATATCTGGCTTGCCATCACCATCAATATCACCGGCAGCAACGGCAATAAAACCAGTTTTATCTGCTTTTGTTCTGCTTAAATGTGAAGCAGGTGTTTCGAGTTTACCAGTAAAATAATTCTTTCCTTCATTCCCCTGAAAACCATAGGTATAGTAAAATTTTTCATTCTTACCACCACCTTTGTATCCTTCAGGCTTCCAGCCAATACCACCTTCGCCATTAAGAATAGGTGAATAGGTTCCATGCTCAGCAAAATGTACTTTTTGTGCAGCATAAATAGTATGCAAATTCATATACGCCTCAGCTCGTTTTGCCTTTGCCAAAAACCGCATAAAATTTGGCACTGCTATCATTGTCAAAAATGCTATGATAGCCACAACAATCATAAGTTCAATTAAAGAAAATCCACCTTTTTTCATTGTTCTCTCCCTTTATGAATAACCTTTTTTGTATCATACGTATGATATTGAGGCAAAATCAATATTAGAGTACGAAACTAATTTTAATTAGTAAGACTAAATCAAAAATAAACAATGTAGGGGGGAATTATGATAAAAACATTTATGTGGATTGGATTATGTTTTTCACTATTATATTCAACGTTAACTATATCTGCAAGCGACAATATTACAATCGATATTGCAATAGACAAACAGAATGCCCTAAGAGTTGCTGGCATTTTAATGGTATTATTCGGAGGAGAAACATATTCATTACATGACTCTAAATTAGCAAAATTGAGTGGCACACTATTGTGCGCATCCGGACTCACCTTAATTATTGAATCAAACAAAATAGTAGATTTAGCTCAAAAATTAGAATCGATTCCAGAGGACCTAACCTAGTAAAGAAATGACTTTAGAAATAGTTGTAGAAGAAAAATAATTTTGTTTAAGATCCCATTCATTTTTTAGATATAGGTTTTCACATAGAAATATCACTTCTCAAAGTTATTGCCTACATATTGTATTAATTTTGCTACAGAGTATGCCCCTTCTCTGACAATATGAATTGTTGATCCGGTACAATCGAGAATGGTTGAAGATTTCATAGACAAAATTTCTTTTTGTTCTGGACTATCAAGAACACAATATGCTACCTGTCTAACTACCAAAGAATCAACCGCTTCAATAGTATATGGAACCGGCATGTTTGTTTTATTGGCGCTCGTCGAAAAAAGACCATCAAAGCGTTTTAATAACAGAAGTAAACCCTGATGATTTGGCATACGCAATGCAATCTTCCCTTGCGCTGATTGTAAAAAAGATGGAACATCTTTCTTGGCCTTGAGAATCAAGGTTAGTGGTCCTGGCCAGCAATGATCGATTAACGTTTGTACCGTAGAACTGAGTGGTTTTTCAACAAACAATGAAATTTTCTCATGAGAACCAATCAATACAATATAAGGCTTATCGGAACGCCCCTTAATTTTATTCAGCTTGTCATATCCATCTTCTGTTAATAGTGCAAACAATCCAAGAATCGTATCTGATGTGCAAAGAATTATCTTATTTTGCCATAACGCATCAGCAACACGATCAACAGTATGCACCTCATTCCAATAAAGACATGATATTTTCATGAGAAAATTCCTATTTGTAACGTAATTTATATTATTAGAGAACCACCCAAAATAACCAAAAAAGCGCATTAATCGTACTTTTCGTTTTTTATAGTTTATAAATAAAGTACCTCTTATAAATATATAATTTATTGATTGACATTTTTGAAGAATAGCGTATATTAAAGTTAAGGTCACGATATTTTCGGTGATTTTTATACTAACCGATAATTTTATTTATAAAAATAATACGTATAAAAATTCACTTTACGGATTCGTGATAATGTCACATAAGAGGAATGAAAGTAACAACACTTGAACGTTGCAGCTATAAGCTTTTAAAACATGGAGACAAAGATGAATACAAAAAGTACACAAAAAGCCACCTTAAAAGGTGCAATAACAACGGGCAAGATAAGAAACTATAATGAAATTATAGAATTCCTTGATGCACATTGGACAACAAATACAAATGACAAAGAACTTCAATGTGTAACACAACTAGACAAGGCTTTAGGAAAACCATCCCAAAAAGTGGATATAATTACCGTTGCTGGTACTAATGGCAAGAGTCTTACTATTAACTTTACTACTCAACTATTGCGTGAAGAAGGATTTAAGGTTGGTTGTTTCTATACTCCACATATACTGACATACAATGAACGCATTGCCATCAACAATGAAACCGTATCTAATAAAACTTTTACTGAACTTGGTAATGAAATTATTAATGCTGTTGAATCAGCGGGCACAAATCCAAACAGTTATGAAATTCTACTTATAATGGCGTTGCATTATTTTGCTCAAAATAAGGTTGATGTTGCAATTATTGAGGCACCAGTAGGGTTTGCAGTTAATCCTGTTTCAATTTGTAATCCAAAAATTGTTGCTATTACGCGTATTGTCAGTGATATTACCTTGCCAGATGGTCAAGTTCCACAAAAAACATTTAATACGATACTCAACATTGTAAAATCGGGAAGCTATGTGGTTTCTGCCGATCAAAGCAAATTGCATCTGCAAACAATACTTGAGAAAATCAAAATAAAAGGAGCAAAATGGACAATGCCCATCCGTAAACTAGCACAATTAAACTATCCATTTGAACAGCTACATGGACGCTGTGCAGCACTGGCAGAACGTATAGGCGATACCTATGCCAATACCTTCGCAAATAAAGAGACAACTATCATCAGCAAAAGCTTAATTATAAGACAAAAAGGACAGCGTGGTCGACCAACATTGGAAGCAAAACGACATGCAGAACTCCATCCTAAAAAGACTATAGATCAATTTTGGAAAGAAACAGAAAATACCCTTCCAGCTCGTTTCCAACTTCTTGATAAAGAAAAACCAAGTATCTTGCTTGATAATGCTAACAACTTTGATGCATTCAAAAATTTACTGCTTGGTATCAGATTACTTCACTATCAACGACCACTTAAAGGATTAACGCTCGTCATTGGCTGCAATAATCCAAATCTCGATATGCTTGAATTTCTAAAACTGCTGCGATATTTCTTCAAAAAAACATCTGGTCAAGTTATTGTATGTCCAGTCAAAAGTCTTCCCTATGACATGGGATTACCTTCCTGGGACATCGAAAAAGTAACTAATGACATCAAGAACATGAAAATTAAAGCAAAAGCAAGTAAGAACTTTGAGGAAGCTTTTGAAACAGCCCAAAAAAGTGTAGATGAACGACATGGGTTGGTTGTCATCACTGGATCATCAGCGCTCATTAATAAATATTGGCAGTACAAGGAAATTAAAAAACTATAAAAGAGCATATAGCTTAGTATGTATTCCTTACTATACCCAATAAGTATTGGCACAGTATCTGGATTGTGTTATGGGTTCTTTTTTATACTACAGCAAAAAAGGATCTGTTTCCCTTTTTTTTGCTCTTTGTTTGCTACACTGCGTATAGTCATTCTTATAATTATCTGGTCTTATCTATTGCCCTTACGGCCAATCAACCTTATACTAGTATTGATAAGTTTTGGGATCACTTTCTGGTTGTCTATAATGATAAGTATTAACCATAATAGGTTTTATGGATATTTTTGATCTAACTGCTGATCAATTGTGGAAACCGCTTTCATTGCTCGGTTTTGAGCATTCTTTCTTTACGATTAATGGCCACATTGTTATTCAAACATGGATTATTCTTCTGATTCTGTTTGGTACACTTCTTTTTATCCGCTATTTTTTGCAGTATAAACAAAGCATTCCTTATTTTTTAACAACTACTTTTGTACATTCATTTATTGATCTGACTAATCAAACACTTGGTAGCTTCTTCTTTAATCATTTGGCATTTATTTGTTCACTATTCACATTTATTTTGATCTGCAACATCGCTTCTACATTTCCCTGGCTCAAAGAACCAACAAGTGACCTTAATACAACACTTGCACTTGGCATAATTTCATTCCTATACATACAGTGGCATGCAATACAAACACATGGTCTATGGTCTTATATAATAAGCTATTTTTCTCCTATCTTTTTCCTGTTTCCACTCAATCTTATGGGCAAATTATCTAATATTATCTCTATATCATTTCGACTTTTTGGCAATATTTTTGGTGGATCAGTTATTGGCGCAATGTATCAAGGAATAATTAAAGGTTCTGTCATCTGGGAAACAATAGGTCTTTTAAGTGGACTAAATTTTATTATTCTTCTTTTCTTCAGTCTTTTTGAAGGTTTTCTACAGGCATTTGTATTTTCTATTCTTTCATTAACCTATTTATCAATTGCAATTCAAAAAGAAGGACCTCCAAAGGAACCAAAAAAATGAATGAACTCGCAGTTTTTTTTCATTACGGCACTATAGCTAGTATTGTAGCAATTAATTCACTCGGAGTTGGCATTGGAGAAGGGTTAGCAAGTAGTGCTGCTCTTGATGCCATCAATTTACAGCCAAACTCAAAATATGAAATTTCACGGACCGCTATTCTCGGTATGGCTCTTATTGAAACAGCCGCCATAATGGGTGTTACTATATCCTTTATTTTGCTGCTTGGAACACGAAACACAGCCTATCCATTATGTGCGGGTATTGCAGATTTAGGTATTGCACTTGCTATTAGTCTGCCTGGATTTGCAATTGGTATTGTTTCGGCACTTCCAGCACGTGAGGCATGTTTGGCAATCGCTCGGCAACCCTTCTTTGCACAGCGTATTTTACGCTTTATGTTGCTCACACAATCAATCAATCAAACTCCTATTGTGTTTGGCTTTATCATTGCTATGTTCATCAACACTCAAGCAGCTTCATGCACGAACCTTATTGCTAGCATCCGTCTTTTAGCTACAGGAATATGCATAGGTGTAGGAAGTATAGGCCCTTCCATAGGCCTAGCACTCTTTTCACGAAGAGCATGCCAAGGACTTGGTATCAATAGAAAAGCATATAATAAACTTTTTTCTTTCACCCTTATTAGCAATGCTATTATCGAAACACCTATTATTTTTGCCCTTATTATCGCACTTATGATTCTTTTTATCACTGATATAAGCAATGCAACTGCAATTAAAGGAATTAGCTTACTTTCAGCAGCAATTTGTATGGGAATAGGCACTATCAGTGTTGGCATCAGCTCAGGAATAACAGCTGCCGCTGCATGTCATCAGATAGCAAAAAAGCCAGAACTGCACTCAATCTTATCTCGCGTTAGCATGTTTTCACAAGGATTAATCGACACATTTGCCATCTACGCATTATTGATTGCAATTTTATTAATACTAATACCATGAGGAAGTATGAAACGAAAAAAGGAGATTCAGGTCCTGTATATCATCACACGACTTGATCTTGGTGGAGCTCAAAAAGTTTGTCTTTCATTAGTAAGTGGATTGCGTATAAATGGTATTCCTGCAAAATTGATTTCAGGTACAGAAGGACAATTAACGCCAAAAGTTGCAGCTATTCCTGATATACATTTACTCAAAGATTTTAGGCATTCAGTTTCACCTTTGGGTCTTTTAACCGATCTGCGTTGTTTTACTCATCTGATTTCAATAATGAGAAAACTCAAAAAACAATATCCCCATCTTATCGTTCATACTCATAGTACAAAGGCTGGAATTATGGGTCGGTGGGCTGCTTTTTTTGCTGGCATAAAAACACGAGTACATACTGTACACGGCTATGCCTTTCACAGCCATCAGAATAGATTTATAACATTTTGCATTTACTTATTGGAACTTTTCACCAGCTTTATCACTAGCCACTTTATCTGTGTTTCATCTAGGGATGTAAAGAAAGGTATCAACTGTTTTCCCTTTTTTCGCAAAAAACATTCAATCATTCGAGCCGCAATTGATTGGAAACGGTTTTATCAACCAAGCTATAAAGGCAATCCATTTCCACAAAAAACAGATTCTTTTGTTTTTGGCACCATTTCTTGCTTTAAAAAACAAAAAAATCTATTTGATTTGCTCAAAGCATTTGAATATGTCTATGAAAAAAATCCAAATACTCGGCTAGAACTTATTGGCGATGGTTCGTTACGTGCAGTTCTTGAGAAATGGATAAAGGAACATAACATAGATAACGCTGTTATATTACATGGATGGCAATATGATGTTCTTCCAATTATAAAACTATGGCATTGTTTAGTTCTGAGCTCACTTTGGGAAGGTTTACCATGTACCATAATTGAAGCACGACTACAACGACTTCCAGTAATAAGCTACAATACCAACGGTATACCAGAGGTAATTATGAATGGCGAAAACGGATTAATCTACCAACAAAAAGATTGGCATGGATTAGCACAGGGAATGCTAACTATAAGTCAAGATCAAAAACTTTATACTAAATTAAAATCATACAATGACAATTTACATGATTTTAATGATCAACATATGGTTCAGCAACATATTGATCTATACAAAGAGCTTGTACGACAAAAATAATTGTTGTTATAAGTTCGATATCAGGAGGGTAAGATGAAAACATACAAACGTCTAATACAAAGTATATTGATTATACTCTGTCTGCTCAGTTTCACAGCAACTATTTTCCTAAGCACACGGTATGTACAATACAAAAGAAAAGCATTGGAAACAATTCAGATAGATGCACAAAAAGAAACCTATGCTGCTGCAAAAAAAATTGGAGAGTTTGTCACAACGCTTGCTCCATTAGTTAATAATCTTGCCCGAAAACTGAGTGAGAAAACACTAAGCAAAAAGGAAATCATTGAACTATTACGAAAAAAACCAGTTACAATTTCAGGCTTTGGCGTTAGCTTTGCTCCACAGGTGCTCGATTCACCAGATAGTCGCTATGCTCCTTATTATGCAGAAAAAAATGGTACCCAAGAACTCTCTCAACTTGAACTAGAGATTGACTACACCAAACCAGAATGTCATTGGTATCATTTACCATTCAAAAAAGGTGCACAATTTCTTGAAGCTCCTTCGTGGAACCTTGCTGAACATATTCTTATTGGTTTTGCTGCTCCTTTTTATAAAAGAAATACTGAGAAAAAACAAATACCTGCTGGTGTTGTATTTGCTACTCAGACAGCAGAACATATTAAACATATGTTAACAACAATCTATCTAGGGAAAAAGGGTTACTGCTTTATTCTTTCGCACGATTGCAAAATATTAGTCCATCCTTTTGATAAATACTCACAAGAACAGAATAAATTACAAGAGATTATGAACTCATCACAAGAGCCAGCTCTACATACACTTGCACAACAGGTAGCATCACGCAAGGCCGGTGTTATTGAATATCAGAATGAAATAAATGGACATCACTCTCGATTATTTTTTGAACCAATTCCATCGACTTCGTGGGTATTATGCCATGTATTTCCTTATGATGAGATTCCTTTTGATAAAAATCAGAGCAGACAAACTATCATGCTTCTTTCCCTAGCCCTTCTCACGTTATTTACCTGTTTGATGTTGCTCATTGCAAGTTTTATCAAGCTCAACACTGTTCGACTTTGGATAACCTCATTTGTCGTTTCAGCACTGTTGCTTTTTGAATTAGTAGCATTATGGTACATAATATGGCACATGCCACCATATAAAAAAGATCTCATTCCAATTAATGATAAGGTAGGCCTTTACGCTTTTCTAGATACCATTGCCCATAAGAGGGCAACATACGACAAAGAATATTTACAGAAACACACCGCACATGAGACGAAAAAAGTATCAACAGAAGCCCGACACGAACCCAAACTATCTGAGAATATACAACGCATTTTACATTATCGCTATAAACAACATGGGTATATACCAACTGGCATTTACATTCAGCACATGAAATTTATAACCGAAAATCAACTTGAAATGACTGCTTATATTTGGCAACGTTATTTTGATACTATTCATGATGAAATCTCCCGTGGCTTTGTATTACCACAAGCTGCAGTCACAAAAATTGCCGAAGTCTATCATACAAAAGAGCATGATACTGAAACAATTATTTGGCAAGTACGAGCTACAATCAATCAGCGCATTTTATATGTCAAGTATCCATTTGATATAAAAGATATCCAGATACAAATTTCCCATAAAGATTTTAACCAAAAGATTATTCTCGTTCCTGATTTAGCTTCTTATAAAATTATTCATCCAACAGCTCTTCCAGGCTTGAGCAAAGAGGTATATCTACCTGGGTGGTTTATAGCAAATAGTTATTTTGGCTATAAGATTACCGATTATGATACTGCTTTTGGTCTCTATTCGTACGGTCCACTGGGAATCTATAAACAAATTGAAAAATGCAATCAACCAGAATTGTATTACAATATCACCGCACAGCGCTTTTTACTCAATACACTAGTCGCTGATCTATTGCCACTCGCAATCATCGCGTTCCTTTTATTTGTTATTTTGGTTTCAAGTACTGTACAAGGATATGCAGTATTAGGAAGCTGCGCATCAGTTTTTTTTGGTGCAATTATTGCTCAAGCTCGGTTTAGAGGAAAAATTGAATCATATAATCTTATTTACTTTGAGACATTCTACTTAGTTATGTATGGAACAATCTTAGCTATTGTACTTGTTTCACTCCTTTACATGCTCAAAGAGAAAATACCTATCATTCATTACAAACAAAATCTTATCGCCAAACTGCTTTACTGGCCAGCCATATTAGGAATACTTTTGATAATCACGTTCAGATATTTTTATTGATACCAAGAATTGAAAAAAGTACTAAATTTTTCCCAGGGGAAGAATAGCAAGCGGATTTTCAGCAGGGCTAGCACCAATAACTTTTTTAACACTTTCATCATCAAAGGCACCAATAAAGACCGTACCAACTTGCATTGCTCGGCCCTGCAAATAAATGTTCTCAGCTACTGCTCCTACTTCCATATGAACATAACGCTGCGCACGTTGGCCATATTTTCTGCTGGTTCTTTCATAAACAGCACAAACAACAATGCTTGCAGGCGCAGCTGCAACACATGATTGCGAAAGTGCTGCACTACTCAACCGCGCTCTTTTATCACCATCGCCTACCTTTATCAATTCATTTTTACCAATTACATATTTATATACAGCTGCAGGTAAACCTTCTACTTGACCAACAACAACATAAATCTCAAGTGGATACAATGCACCTGCAGATGGCGAAGCCCGTAACCCTCTTTTTTCGTCAGTTATACCTTGCGCAGCCCACAGAAGTTGTGAAAGCTCTTGCAGTGTTAAAGATTCATGTTTGTATGAACGAACTGAACGTCTCTCTTTGATTGCTTTTTCTACAGATATTTTACTACTTTCCCCTTGACGAGAAAGAGCTACAATTTTTCTTGTCTGTTGTTCAGATGTTCCTCGCATAAAAGATACCCCTATCAATAACAGTATATTCAAAAAATGAAACTGAAAGTTATTATTTCTTTTTAACATATTAATAAAATATTTTCAGGGTTTAATCCGAAATTAATAATCAACATTTTTATTATATTAAACCTATAGCATAGACAAAATCAAGAATAAAAATTCCTTACCTTCTTTTGTACGAATCTTTAGGTCAATTATTTGTTTTCACATTTGTCGCCATTATTTGTACAAAAAATCCATTAGAGCTATATTATTTTTTAGAAGAACATTGAAGTTTGGTAAAACTTACAATCCCACAGCTTACTTGAAGGGACACCGTGAAATACATTATAGTAACTGGAGGAGTGATGAGCGGCATTGGAAAGGGTATCATTACCGCTTCCATTGGTCGCTTATTCAAAAATAGGCAATACGAAGTAACTGCTGTAAAAATCGACCCCTATATCAATATCGATGCAGGCACCATGAATCCTACACAACACGGAGAGGTATTCGTTCTTAGCGATGGTACTGAGGTAGATCTTGATCTTGGCAACTATGAGCGATTTCTTGATATCAACCTCACCTCTGCGCACAACATCACAACCGGAAAAGTTTATCAAGCTGTAATTGAAAAGGAACGAAAAGGAAATTTTCTTGGCGAAACTGTACAGATAATTCCTCACATCACTAACCAAATCAAGGAATATATCAAAGAAGCAGCAAAAAAGGAAATTGAATTAGGAAAAACTGCGGATATCTGTCTCATCGAAATAGGAGGAACAGTTGGTGATATTGAAAGTATGCCCTTTCTCGAAACAATACGCCAAATGCACAGCGAGCTTTCACCCAATGACATGGCAATCGTCCACGTCACTCTTGTACCTACCGACAACATGGGTGAACATAAAACTAAACCAAGTCAACACTCCGTAAAAACAGTTCGCGAGCTGGGACTCCAACCTGATATTATTGTATGCCGCAGCGATTGGGTTATTGGAACAAACACAAAGAAAAAAATATCATCATTCTGCGATGTACCTCAACATGCAATCATCAGCGCAGTAACCGTCTCCGACATTTATCATGTTCCTATGGAGATGGAAAAGGAAGGATTAGGAAACATACTCTGTAACTTACTAAATATTAAGAAACGAAAGCCAAATACAAAATGGTACAGATTGGTAAACAAAGAATATACGGATCACATAACTATCGCCATTATGAGCAAATATGGTACAGAGGATGTTCATATTAGCATCAAGGAAGCTCTCAAACATTCAGCTCGGGCGCTTTCAACAAAAATTACCATAAAGTGGTTAGATGTTGAAAACTATGATGAAAATGAACTAGCAAAGGTAGATGGTATTCTCATCCCTGGCGGATTCGGAAGAAGAGGAATTGAAGGGAAACTTCATGCAATTCAGCATGCCCGCATACATGGCAAACCATTTTTGGGATTATGTCTCGGTTTTCAGTTGGCTGTAATAGAGTTTTCACGAAATGTACTCAACTGGAACGACGCCACCAGTGAGGAAATAGGCCCTGGTACCCACGTAATTGCATTGCTCCCTGAACAGGAAACGGTGACAACATTTGGGGGCACGATGCGGCTTGGCAACTGCACAATTTCTCTTAAACCAGAAACGCTTGTAAATCGGTTGTATGAAAAAACAACTATCGTCGAACGACATCGTCACCGCTATGAAGTAAATCCTGACTATATTAATAAACTTGAACAGGCAGGTCTGACTTTTTCTGGATCATGTGGAAATAGAATGGAGGTCTGCGAGTTACCTAACCATCCATTCTTCCTTGCTACACAATTTCATCCAGAACTTACGTCACGCCCAACACAACCTTCTCCGCCTTTTTTAGGATTTGCCAATGCATGCAAAAAACATAAACCATCTCATGGAAATAGGTAATAGCATAGGAATAAGGGAAAATATATGTATTATAATTCTCTTCTTAAGACAATAGGAAATACTCCACTGGTAAAAATTAATTTGGAATCCCCTGCATCCATATTAGCAAAATTAGAATACCTTAACCCAAGTGGTAGCCTCAAAGATCGTCCTGCATTATTTATGATAGAAGAAGCAGAACGAAAAGGATTACTCAAGGCAGGTAATACCATTATTGATGCTTCTTCAGGAAATTATGGTATTTCGCTTGCTATGATTGGAGCTATAAAGGGATACTCTGTCATCATTTGTGTACCTGAAAAAACAAGCACAGAAAAACAACAAACAATCAAGGCATATGGTGCAGAGCTTATTGTTTGTCCAGATACAGCCAATGTAGAAGACCCTAATAGCTATCATAACTTGGCAATAAAACTGAGCAAAGAAATTCCTAACTCTTTTATACCGAATCAGTATCTCAATTTATCAAACACAGAAACACATTATAAATCAACTGGCCCAGAAATTTGGCATCAAACAGAGGGTAAAATTACGCATTTTATTGCGGGAGCTGGCACTTGTGGAACGATAAGTGGTGTAGGACAATACCTCAAACAACAAAATCCAGCTATTAAAATAATAGGCGTTGATTCACCAAACTCATTCCGTGCTACCAAAGGTAATCCAAAACCATATCAGATAGAAGGAATAGGTATCGATCTGGATTCACCTGTAGTTGATTATACCGTAATGGACGAGATTATCGAAGTTTCAGATAAAGATGCCTTTTCGTATGTTCCACTATTGGCTTCTAAATACGGTTTCCTTGTGGGGCTAAGCAGTGGAGCTGTTGCCTACGCAACAGCTCAATATACCAAACAGTTAACCAAGGATAATTACGTTGTCATAATATTTGGTGATTCTGGACGAGCTTATTTAACGAAGAATATCTTTGCTGAATCTAAATCAGAACAATCAAAATCAGTTACAAATAGACTACGTCGCCATACCCTTTCCAATCAAAAGCAAATTCTTTGACCAACTTTTGGAAGATGTATGATTTTTGTTGAAAGCCTATCAGTATTATTATCCCACCACATTTTAAGCCGTTTAATTGGTAAATCGAATGGCTCAGCACCAAAATTAAATGTTCCCCAATGCATAGGAATAAAATGCTTGGCTTTTAAATCCAAAAATGCCTGACCCGCTTCCTGAGAATCCATATGACTATGTTTTAACCAGGAACGTGGCTCACATGGACCTATAGGCAAAAGCACTACATCGGCACGAGGAAATTCTTGTGCAATAAGTGTGAAATGCTTTGAATACGTTGAATCTCCGGCAAAATAAATCGTGTACCCATTGCATTCGATCATCCAGCTCCCCCAAAGTGATCTATTTTTATCAAAAATACCACGCTGGGACCAATGCTTCGCAGGCAAAAAAGTTAATCGAAGATTCATATTAGAATCATCAGAAAATACAATCTCTTTCTGTTCCCACCAGTTTAGCTCAGTTACTTGTTTAAAATTACAATTACAAAACCATGATTTATTTCCAAGTGGTACTACTACATGCGGTTCCCTGCTCCTTTTTAATGCAAGTAAACTTGCACATTCCATATGATCACGGTGATTATGAGAAAGAAGAACAACATCAATAGAAGGTAACTTATTAAACGGAATACCCGGAGGAAATATACGTGGAAAAAACCAGGAAACATTACCAAAAACAGGATCAGTAAGAATATTAAAGCCACCAACTTGAATCAAAAATGTTGAATGGCCAATCCAGGTTATAGCAAGCTGTTTACTTCGCTCAATCGGCTCACTTTTAGCCACCCATGAATCTCTGAATGCTTTACGAAACCGATAAACAAAAGAACCGAGAAACATACAGAAAACATCGAGCACAAAGCCCTTTTGCTGCGTCTCTCCTTCATTATAAAACCGGCTACTATTTCGATACGGCATCATCCGCACTAATTTTTTCTTCATAATCAAAAATACCCCTACCCAGACAGAACGCCATGGATAGGGGAAATGGAGGTTATCATGATCAACTTGATGTTATTACAATAAGTAGTATAAGAAAGACTTCCTAAAAAATCAAATTTTTTAAAAAAATTCTCTGTCATTAACGTAGATTAAATCATCGCATTAAATTAGAAAGGCAAATGCATTTTTATATTCTATTAAACATAGCTTCTAAATAACCGGACATAGGAATCAACCATTGTTGCACGCGAAAAATTCTTCTGGACAGTAATGTGCGCCTGATTTCCTAGACATTGCCTAAGTTTTGGTTGTTCAAGTAATCTCCGAATTATTTGTCCAAAAGATTGTTTGGGAGTAACAATAAAACCATTTTTGTTCGCCTTTATCACTGCATGCTCTGGAATATAGCTACCAACAACACATGGTAACTCAAAACTCATAGCCTCAAGCAACGCCATTGAAATACCTTCTTTATAAGATGGCAATATAAAACAATCAAATAAAGGATAATAAGAAAGCGCACAAGTATCGTTTATTATTCTAACATATCCTTCAAGATCAAGCGCTTTTATTTTTTGCGTAAGATACCATTCCTGTGGGCCAGTACCAATGAGCACCACTCGAATATGAGGATAGTCACCTAGTAAACTTGGTATCTGTTCGATCAACAAGGGATAATTTTTTATATTCACAAAACGACCAACAGATCCAATTATAAAATGATGTCCAGAAAAACCTATCTCTTCTCTTTTTTTGCAAAATTGCAATCCTCGTTCACGACAAGACATTGCTTCAATCCCATTAGGAATAACTTCTATCTCTGGTATTCGTTTAGATGGTATATACTGCAATAATGATTGCTTTACCCCTTCAGAAACGGCAATAATCTTATTAGCGCCAGAAATAGTTAATCGATCAAGCCAAATACGTATTCTTCCATTTTGATCAATATTATTATGTAATGCAGCAATTACTGGTATTCCCAAAATACGGGCAATAATCCTTCCAGCAAAATTAGCCGCCCATAAAAGTGTATGAAGGCAATCTGGTTTTAATCTTCGCAATAGAAAAAACAAACGGAAAAAAAAGATTGGATCATAGAGACATATAAATCCTTTAACTTGGTATACAGGTATACCAAGTGCACGTATACGGTCCACATTTGGTCCATTATGAAAATAAAGAACATATTGCTGAAAATCTTTGTTTCTAAGACAATCTACCAGACCAACCAGCATTGCCTCAGCACCTCCAATGTTGAGGCTTGAAATCAAATGAACGAGGCGTATGGATTTATGATTATCTAGTTTTTTGCTCATGTAATTGTGCTTTTAATACCTTTTTATCAACTTTACCCATAGCAGTTACTGGTAATCGTTTGGTACTACAAATAAACTGGCGCGGTACTTTATATGCAGCAAGCTTCTGAATACATAACTCGCGCAGTTTTTGCTCTATATTAGACTCATCTTCTTTAATCTGCACAAAAGCAATAGGTACTTCACCACTCAACTCATCAGGTTTGCCAACGATACCAACAAAAATAACATTTGGATGAGTTACAATAATATTTTCTATCTCTTGTGGATAAATATTGAGCCCTTTATGAATGATAAGATCCTTGAGTCGCCCGCTGACTACTAATTTACCTTTTGAATCAAAATAGCCTAAATCACCAGTACGCAGCCATCCATCTACAAGCGTTTCCTTTGTCAATTCTGGTGCATGATAGTACCCAAGCATTACATTTTCACCTTTGATCCAAATTTCTCCTACTTGTCCATGCGGTAAAGTAATTCCCTGCTCATCTTTAATGAGAACTTCAACCCCAATAACTGGTTTGCCAACGGTATCGGTTGCCTCTAGTACATCATCCATCTCAACAGCAACAACCGGAGCGGTTTCTGTAAGTCCATAGCCACCACACAATTTTCGTCGATAAACAAGACTAAAGGCAGCACGAATTCTATCAGGCAACGCATCCCCTCCAGAGAAGAAACATTTTACTGATGAAAGCGGTGCATTTTTCATCAGACTTAAAATAGCATAGAGCGCCGGAACACCAAAAAAAACAGTAGGTTTATGCGCAAGACCT
>SOKE01000022.1 GCA_004375875.1 Candidatus Babelota bacterium | reverse complement strand
TACTGATATTTGCATTGTCACCAGGATCATTTGCAAATTGCATAGCTACCGCTAGATTATCACGAACACCATCATCATCTAAACGAATAAAAGAAGGATCTTCCGAATCTGTTATTATAAAATTAATAACCGAAGACCAACCCTTCCCTTTCTCAACAAATATTGACTCGGCATTTTTAATGCCATTTTTTTTCAGTTCCTCACGAACAAATCGCTTCACTTCTTCCGACTCTTCTGGGAATTTATTTGGTGAAAATGTATTTGTAAAATTTACAAAAATATCTATTAGACTAGTTGAAGATGTTTTTATTGAATTCACGAGGACACCAGCCTTAAAAAAATTCCAATAAAAGTCTGAATTATTCGAGGCTATAGCCTGATTTATTATTGAACTTAATAATGAAATCGCGAACACAGAATATAAAAGTAGTCTGGTATTCATAGTTACCATTTCAAATAAATTATTCACATAAAACCAATAAACTTACCAATCGTAGTCTCCTCTTTCAAATGCTTCCGGCAGATAAGATTAGCAAAAAACTGGCTATCTCTGGTAGGACACATTAACGGGCCAAATAGAGGTTAAGATCCGCTTCTGCGTACCGGACAGTATTCGTCATTTGGTATTGATGGTATTGAATTGGAGCTTTGGTTCTTTATATTCATTTACTTATCAATAGCTTCGAGTAACTGGTTGCACAAAGTGTTTATAATAACAAATAGATCTCCTGTTTTTTTCAATTCGTCTTTCCAGCCAGGGAAAAAGCAAAAATCATCAAATATATCAGAGGGAGCATCTATTCTACAAGACACATAATTAAAGCATTGTTGTAGAAGAATGCCTTGATTATTATCAATATCAACTGTTGCCCCAAAGTCCACATCTTCAAGATAAGAACATTTGCACATAAAATTTTTCAGTGCATTAAATGATGCGTCACCTAGATCAACCTTTTCAAATTCCTTATCCAAAAAAATTGATAAAGTCCATCCAAAGCAATTATTCTCCATTCGTTCTTTCAGCTCTTTTGGGCAATGTTTTTTTATAGCCTTAATTAAAGCGCAACTCCATTCATAGGTTAAACATCTTTCCGCCATTAACAGAAGATCATCTGTTGTAATTCCAGATAGGTCTTTTAAATTATGCAATAGATTAATCACTATAGCACGTTGTTCCTGTGTTAAATCATGCTGAACAGCATAGGCAACTTTAGTTGTAATTGCTCCCAATTCTTGTTTGATAAGTCGGTCAAGCTGAACTAAATCTATATGATCCAAATCTGTATCTTTTGGCATTTGTTCAGCAATATGACCAAGCTCAACCTCAATGGCCTTATCTAATACCTTAACAATAGTTGCAATATTTTTATTATGAGCACAAGCCTCACAACTCTCAGAGCCGTAACAAGAAAAAGAATTTTTCTGGTCATACTCTGATGCCTCATTATTCAAATCTTCCCGAGCACCAAAACCATGAAATATCACAAACATTGCGGTAAGAGACGCCAACAATAACAATTTCTTCATAATCAAGTATTCCTTTACATATAAGTTAATTAACAAATATCCCTGTCTCAGCTTAAAATAATTGACCCCCATAGAATAGGTTACACAGTTTTATATTTATTGTCAAAAAATTGTGCCTTATAAAGGGCAATAACTTATTATTAATTCAAATATAAAAACCCAGTTTTTTCCTTGACGATATGTTTCTGAATTATGAGTTTCTAGTCACTGTTTTAAATTGGATGTGTAACCGATATAGGTTTTTGAGAAATTTTTTAATGATTTGAGCAAATACACGTAATACATAACAGTAGTAAGCTCTTTGAAGGTAGTACTGTAAGCCCTACTACGCCTTCGGCTACGAAGGGCATACTTCACCCATTAAAATTAAGAAATCAATTTTTGTTTAAATCACTACACTGAAAAAATGGCCTGCCATACGAAACCTTGGCGAAGTATGGTCAATTATTAATCAAAGAATGATGCTACCATAATCTTTTTTTAGCAAATGTTCTACCAGACTGAGATTTTAAATACTTCTCAAACTCAATCGCTTTCATCTCATTTACAAAAATTAGGCAGACTACTAGCTCCCATGGCTTATACCTAGCCGTATGAATAGAACCTCCAGAATTATGGCATAATAATCTTTTCTTTAGATTCTTTGTATAGCCAATATACGTTTGATCGGAAAATTTTAATGATCGAATAAGATACACATAGTACATAATTATAACAAGATGCCCGTCTTCACTCTGCTTCGTCGGGCAGTCTTCGCTCATTTTTCTATCAAACCGTAATTTATTCCTTAGAAACTGGCCTGCCAGAAGAAGCTCCCTATGGGAGCGAAGACTGGCTGGGAAGAGAGGATTCGAACCTCTGTTACTGGATCCAGAATCCAGGGTCCTGCCGCTAGACGACTTCCCACCATTTAAGGAAATTATAGCTTTTTTTACTCAAAAAGTTAAGAATTACAGATAGTTTAAAACAGATCTTTGATACAGATAAACCCCATAATGGCGCAGGAGGCAAAACTCAGCAATGCAACCCAAAAAGGCAATATAAGTTTAGCGTCTCTTTTCTTATAAAGGCGCAGTAACGCCACAACGGTTATCAGGTAACTCAGAAGTACCCCAAATACTGATAATCTCCCAAGTAACGCAATATTATCGGTTAATAAAAGTAATAAAACAATAAGTAATGCGTGTAATAATACAGCCCAGACAGGAATACCAAATCTATTTATAAAGTTAAACTTCCCTATCGGTCCCTGAAATTCTCTACCAATAACAACAACATACCAGCTATTAGCATATAAAATTCCATAAGCAGCGCTTATAGCTGAAATCATAACCGCTCCTATCCCTATCAGCAATAGCCATTCCTGTCTTGCTAAAGATTGAAATACGGCATTAAAAAACGAAACCAGCGGAGCCCCCGACCCAATAAGATCTGATCCAAGCACCCCAAAAAGAAAAAATTGAAAAAGCATATAAATGCACGTCACAGTAAAAAATGAAACTAAAACAGTGCTTGCTATACGTTGTCGATCACCAATAATATGACCGATAGCACAACATGTCTCGAATCCCATCATCGGATAGAAAGCAAAGGGCAAACTTGAGGCAAATATACCAAATGAAGCAGGAAACAATGTAAGATGAGCAAAATTAAATTTAAAAAAGCCAGTAATAATCACCGCAGCAATAGGAAGAATTTTAAAAAAAATAAGGACTGCCTGCAGGTAGGCACCAAAATAAATGCCAAAAAGATTAAGCACAAAAAGAAAAATAATGACCATCAATCGCATCAACCCTACAGGAATCATTGATGAAAGTGCAGGAATAATCACATAAAGATACACAACAAATATCCGTATCATAATTGAGCAGGATAATGCTTTAGCAATAAAATAAACAGACGCAGTTATTATTCCTGCCATTCTGCCAAGAGCTGTAGCACTATAAACATAAAGCCCCCCTTCCCGTGCAGGATAAAGAGCAGCCAACTGTGCAATCGTCAGAACAAGCGGCAGCATTATGCAAAAGACAAGCCCAAAACTCAGAAATCCGAGAGATTGCGCATAGGATGCAATAATCGAAGGATAAACAAAAATTCCTGCCCCAATCATAACATTCATATTAATAATAAGCAGGAGCATCCAAGAAATTAACGACCTATTCATATTTTTCAAATAATAACAATAATTAAAGATAAGTTAACCAACCACTATTATATGGACATCACAGTGTAAAAAGATATTAGAAGTTGATCAAGCTTTGTATACTCCAAAAAAGTTCATGACAACCTTCAATCAAACGAATAAATTTTAAAAGACGGATAAAAAAATATTTTTTAAATAAAAAAGGTTAAAGCAAGATCAAGAAGCTTGCTTTAACCTTCAACAATAGTTGCGTAATTTATTATTCTTTTATGCAATAGCCTGGGCTCATAGCCTCCATCAAAAGCATGCCTAAGCATATAATACCAGCAATACCAAAGAGGTAATGTACAGGACCAATGAGCATGACTAAATTCATTTTACCAAGTATATCTACTACAATATTGTAACGAAAAAGCTCAACTATACCAAGATGTAAGGCTGCAATAGCACAAAGCCATGATGAAATAATAAAGGTGAGCCTCATAAGGGGAGATTTCATCATAAACGTCTCCTTTTAATTTAAAAAGAAATTATAATATAGACATCGTAACGATTTATATCACAGACAATTAAATTATGCAAATTTATTTAAAAATTTTTTTTAGATCCACCATAATCGATTTTTTCAATTCAGAAAAAGCTTATATCTTATTAAAAAAGTCCTCTTAAAAATAACGGCATGACAAGAATAAGTATATATAAAATTCTTCACATTATAATTTATATTTTGATAAGATTTAAATTAAGAAAAAAGCTAGGGCTCAAGAGCCCTTTTTTATTAAAAGAAAGTCAAGATACCTTAATTGCCTTTTTTTATTGCATAATTCTTTATTTTAACGCACACTAATAACAGTTAAAAAACAGAAATAAACCTAAAAAAGAACACAAAAATGGGAATCAAAGCAGGCATCGTTGGGCTACCAAATGTAGGAAAATCAACATTATTTAATGCCTTGACAAAATCAAACATTCCAGCAGAAAATTATCCATTTTGTACAATTGAACCTCACATGGCAATTACTGAGGTTCCAGACAAACGTCTCAATGAGCTAATAGAAATATATAAACCTAAAAAGATAATTCCTGCCATTGTCTCCTTTGTTGATATTGCAGGCTTGGTTAAAGGGGCTGCCTCTGGAGAAGGACTCGGCAACCAATTTTTAAGCCATATTCGGGAAGTTGATTTGATTCTCCATGTCTTGCGTTGTTTTGAAGATCCTAAAATTACGCATAGTGGCGATACAATTGATCCTGTCGCTGACTATGATATTGTTCTGGCAGAATTAATGCTCAAAGATCTTGAATCGATCGATAAGCGGCTTGAAAAATTAGAAAAATTAGAAAAGATCGCGAAGCAAAAACCATCAGAGGAAAAAAAGTTAAAGGCTGAACGTGCCCTTATTGAACAAATACGCCAAGCCCTCAATAAAGCCGATGCTAAAACCGTCAAACAAATTATTGCAAACAGCCAAGTCAAAACTGTTCCTTTGTTGACAGTCAAAAATTTTCTTATTGTTGCAAATATCGCTGAAGAAGAGTTAGATAAACAAGCCTATCTAAAAAATCCTCACTATCAGACACTCGTTAAACAATTTGGCCAAGAAAGAGTAATCCCTATTTGTGCAAAGGTAGAGTATGAGCTTTCACAGTTAAACGATGAGGAAGCCAAAGAGATCCTAGGGCTTTTAGGGTTGCAAGAAAAAGGCATCGATATTATTATTCGCAAAAGTTATAAAAATCTCGATCTTATTACTTTCTTTACCTGTGGACCTAAAGAAGTACATGCGTGGCCTATTAAAAAAGGAACACCCATCCGTCAGGCTTCCGGCGAAATTCATTCAGATCTGGAACGTGGCTTTATTTGCGCTGAAGTATTTAATTGCAAAGATCTTTTTGCCCTTGGAAGTGAAGCTAAACTAAAAGAACAGGGAAAAATTCGCACTGAAGGACAGGATTATATTGTTCAGGATGGAGATATTATTCTTATAAAATTTAATGTCTAAAATGCTAAAAGTCTATTCGACAAGCAAAACAAACAGGAAAGGCAACGGTTAGTTCTCTCAACAATTGCTTGCTTTTGAGCCGTTTAAACCAATCGACAATTTCTCATCAACAGCTTCAAACTACACCCCATTACCTTTCCACTTTTATGGTATCAAAACCAATAGAGGAAAAACAATAGTTTTGGAAAAATTTTTTTATTTTTTTAAAGAAAAGCAAAAAAAAGGCTTTACTGATAGGATTTTTGTTTCTCTTTTTATTTCTTTTTAGATGATTTCATCAAGCCCTTCGGGGCTAGAAATCATTTGATAACGAAGATATATCGATAGTCTTACATTATAAACAACCGTTAAGCCCATACTCACGATTCACGATCTTTATTATAATTGCTGTGCCACATCTTGCCCTTCAAGTACAGTAATTAACTGTTTGAATGGATCACTATTAAGACGAGGCTGATTGAGAGAATCGGCCACAAAATATTCTCTACGTTCTTGCAATTTGTGAACCAAAACAGCAAGCCAATGTCCTGATGTCGTTTTTTCTGTAGTTTGATTCTCGTTAATCATTCGGCTCATTGTACCAAGAATAAAACAATGGATATAATCACGCACAGCAGGATTTTGCAATTGTTCTCGTACTTGCTTACACCTACACCATTCGGGAAGCCAATCATTCTCTGGTCTAACAAGACTCATATCTCCAATAATCGTAAATATTTCAGAACCTAAAGCAGGCCGTTCTTGTTGAATAAGATTATTTATTTCTATATCATCTAGCCATCCACCTTCAAGATTAAGCACTTGTTTGGTACGTTTTTGATAATCATCACAAACCATTAAATAATTTTGCAAACCAATACTAATTCTAATTAACTTATTTTGATTAAAATAACTAAAAAATGCATTTCTTATATAGTTTTCAATTTGACTTCGAGGAAAACCCCCTGTACTTACATATTTATTCACGTCGTCTATATAAATATTCGCATTCTGGAGATAATTTAAAAAATTGCGACAGCTTATTTCAACCTCTTGTCCGCTAAAAATTTTCTCAATCAATGTGCTACAGTAATTTTTTAACAATGATTTATACGTTTCTTTTATTTGGACTTTGTTATACCCTTCATCTTTAATGTGCTCATCAGGAAGAAGACAATTGATTAGTTGATTCCAAATGTAACCATAATAAACTATCCTTACTCTATCACGCACAATTGCATTTCTCCATTCCCCGTTTTCACCAAAAAATTCTTGAATAAGCTCGTGATTAAAAAGTTGAGACCCCCAATTTTTATCCCCAGTCTCTAAAGCAAATAGATTTATACAATTCAACACTGAGTGATAACCGCAATCCGCACCCTCCTGATCAGCTACCGTTATTTGCGTAACAGAAAAATTTTTTGACAAGGAAATCTTGCGTCCCTCGCAAGGAGAATTATCTATCTGAACAGGTTGATTTAAATCATTTATATTGCGGCCTCCCCAAAATCGAGGATAAAGCCACCATACTACTCCACCTGCAGCAACAAGAGCCGAAAAACCTACAAGAGCAGCTCTTCTTATATTATCCATAGCTCGCACAGGTGAAGGTAAACAAATAAGAAAGAACAATAAACTAAAAATAAATCGACTTGAACTTTTTCTCAGAATCACAAAAACATCCTTAATGAGTTTTTAACATTACATTCATCAACATATTTAATCTAATACTTATATTTCTAACAAGAATAATACCACAATTATCAGTTTTTTCATACTTCATCAGGAACCTTACAAATAGAAAAGCACCTTATTAACAATAAAAAAGGTATATCCAGTGAAGAACACTGGATATACCCTATTAACAAAAGGAGTTATCATGAAAAAACAATATCAGTAAATCTTTGATTCTAATAACCTTTTAGCCAAGCGTATCCAAACATTACATCTGGATACGCCTTAACAAACAAATGGAGGTTAGAATGAAAGTACACATTAAGAATTTAAAAATTCTACCCAAAAAACCCTTTTTTACGCCAATTTAAGCTGAGTACCCCTCTGTCAGATTATTTTACATTAGAAATATAACACATAGAAGCCTATTTGTCAAAAAAAAGAAAAAATGTCAATTGTGAGGATAAATTAACCTGCAGCCGGTATATTTAGAAATAGATTCAAAATTGTTCATCCCTGGATATAAAATCCTCACACAAGATCAAAAAATACCTATAACCAGCCTTTACAGATTTCCAATTTGATCTTCTGCAAGCGACTACCTCCTTTGGGGCTATTTTCTTTGCCGCTACATCGGCTCATTTGTTTTTCAAAAACTCCATTTACATTTGTTCCATTTAATAAAAGTTTAACCTTTTCACGATCTTTCTGAGATACATGCTGCAATGCACGATCTGTAGGCGTTTTTCCAGAACAATCTTTGGCATTTACATTTGCACCTTTTTCAAGCAATAGCGAAGCAATATCCTTGCGGCCATGAATAGCTGCAAGATGTAAGGGGGTTTCCCCAAAAAGGTTTTGAACATTTACATTTGCACCTTTTTCAAGCAATAGCGAAGCAATATCCTTGCGGCCATGAATAGCTGCAAGATGTAAAAAGAAATCCTTTAGGAAATCACTGCATTTATTTTCTTCTTGTTTAAGAAAGGTTTCAATCTCTTGGTAATTACCTTGTCTAATTGCCTGGGAAGGTGGCAAAGCATGCATAACAGGAAGAAAAAAATGCCTAGAACTTTTATCAACATGCATAGCATCTATAGTAGGAATAATACCCATCAATATCGCAAAAAACACACCATTCATCGCCTTTTTCATAAAATCCCCTGTTACGTTATTACCTTTATTACTTTCTGTTGCAAAAATCTCATGCCTAAAATACAATAATTCAAAAACAAAAAACAAGAATTTTTCTTTAAAAATCCCTCAATTAACCCAGGAGGATTTCCCCAGAAAACCCTTTTTAGTAAGCCATTTTTTAGAAAAAGAGCATGATTTTGTGTTTAATTTTTGGTAAACTATAGATTGCTTATTATATAGCCACTGGCTACAATAAATAACAGTAAAAAGTGTAGTATTAGAGGCATCGTTAAGGATAATATTAAAATGGTAAAAATAAGAAGGAAAAAAGGGTTTTTTTCAATCTCGGCCGTTGCTGAAATGTTTTCAGTACATCAACAAACTATCCGACTCTACGAAAAGGAAGGCTTAATAAGCCCGCGGCGTTCAGAAGGCAATACTCGCCTTTTCTCAGAGGAGGATATTAATAGACTTGAAGAGGTTATTTATTTAACCCATCAGCTTGGTATTAACCTTGCAGGCGTAGAGATGATTATCAAACTCGAAAAACAGATAAAAAAGATGCAAAAGGAGATGAATCAGCTCTTTGAAGCAACGCAAAGGCAACTGCAGAAAGAAAGTGAAGCCTCCACACAAGCAGTGCGCACCAGTGCTAAACAGCTACTTAAAATGAGAGGGAAAAAAGGTACTAATAAACCTAAAACGACTGATCCCAAACAAGAAGATCAAATTTTTGATATCGACAACTGGCAAATTGAATATGAAGATAAATCATAGCCAAAACATCAAAAAATTTTGATACGAATTTAAGAAAGGAAAACAAATGATCATAAATAAAATCAAAACAGTCCTACTACTAGCAACTCTTAGTGGCCTCCTGCTTATGCTCGGTGCCCTTTTTGGCGGCATAACTGGACTACAATACGCCTTTATTCTTGCGCTCATTATGAACGGTATTGCCTATTTCTTCTCTGATACAATTGTACTCAGACTGTATAAAGCTCAACCTATGGATTCTGAACAATATTCCTGGGTTTATGCCACAGTACATGAATTAACCAGTAAAATGGGTATACCTATGCCGAAGCTCTGGATTATTAAAACACCAATGGCCAATGCCTTTGCTACTGGACGTAATCCAGGTCATGCGTCAGTTGCACTTACTACAGGGATTATGGATCTATTAAGCAAAGACGAACTACGCGGGGTACTTGCACATGAATTATCTCACATTAAAAACCGTGATATTCTTATCGCCACAATTGCCGCAACAGTTGCAACAGCAATTGGATATCTGGCAAATTGTCTTCAATATGCTGCTTACTGGGGATCTTTAACTAATGGCAAAAGACGGGCTAATCCGCTTGGCCTGCTCCTTGTAGCAATTTTTATGCCATTTGCTGCAATGCTTATACAGCTTGCCATTTCACGATCTCGTGAATATTTAGCCGATGAAACAGGCGCCTATTATAGCCAGGATCCACTTTCTCTCGCTTCTGCTCTTGAAAAACTTCATCACAATATCTCTGTAGCCCATTTAGATAATAATGATACTCATCGCGCAAGCACAGCATCCCTTTTTATTGTCTATCCATTTAGTGCACGTAACTGGCTCAAATTGTTCTCAACACATCCACCACTTGAGGCTAGAATAGCGCATCTTCACAAACTTTATGAAAAAAATATTTTACTATGATCAAGAAAATGGTATGGCTTAAATAAGTAACTTTTTTCATCATAAAAAAATTAATAACTCGAGCAAGGAAAATTTTATGACAAATTCAAGCTTCTTTCCCGAAGATGCAGATAATCAATTTACCATTTCATATGAGCTTCTTTGTCTTCTTCGCTGGCTTACACAAAATGAAGATATGAAGCTTAAAAGAATTATAAGTAAAGCCCTTTCTTCCGGCTTAAATAAGAAAATGCAAAAAATTGAATATAATACTGAATTGTTTAATCTCGAAGAAGCACAACAGAGCATTATCTACTTTTTCAGTATGCTTGAAAATATCATGGTTGAGGTACTCAATGAACAGGTAGTTAAGCAAGCAGTAGAAAAAAAGTTAATACCAGCACTCGAACATATCGATTCTACCGTTTGCGATGATGCAACGGTACGATTCAGCGTTGAAAAAGCAAGTTCTAAAAGCAATACAAATGCAAAAGAAAGTCCGCAAGAACTTTTTTTCAAGGAAATTCTCAAGCGCTGGAAACCACGAAAAAAAAATGTTCACAACTAAAATGCATAACGCCTATCCAACCAGCCTAATTCGAAAATTATACTTGATGTACAAGCAAAGATCGTGCAATGCATTACTCAAGGAACTGGTTAGATGAGTTTAATGGTATAGAAATTAATATTTAACTTAGAAAAAGTTGAGTTCATTGAGAGCCTCACGCAATTCAAACATTGGCAGGCCAACAATTACCGAGTAAGAACCGGAAACCTGTTTCAAAAATTGGACACCATACCCTTCAACAGCAATAGCATTAGATGAGGTAAAACCTCGGGAACATTCTAAATAACGCTCAATCCAATCATCAGGAACGATAAAGAGATACTCAGTTGTTACAACACGTACAATACGTTTCTCAATATTCCAGGTGCCGCCTTGATAAATCTTTCTATCAAGACAGAAAGCAGTCGCAAGATTAGAGCCAGCACGGGCAGATTTAATTTTTGCAATGGCATCAGCGAGATCAATAGGTTTCCCTTGGATTGTACCATCAGCATCTTGACAAAGTGTATCAGCCGTAAGTACAAAATAACATTGCCCATCACGGCCACTCGGCAATTTTACATGATCCATCTTATATATAGCTATCTGCTCAACCAGTTTAACTAACGGCAACCCCCAGTTGCAGCTTCCTTCTT
>SOKE01000009.1 GCA_004375875.1 Candidatus Babelota bacterium | reverse complement strand
ATCTTTCTGCAGCTGGACAAAATGCAGATGATCCTCAGGTTGCAATGGACGGTTTAGGAAATGTTATTGTAGTTTGGTATAGAACTGATGGCATCAATACTATAGTACAAGCAAGAAGGTATGATGAAGCAACAGATACGTGGTCAGCGGTTACAAATCTTTCTGATGCTGGACAAAGTGCATATGATTCTCAGATTGCAATGGATCGTGCAGGAAATGCAGTTGCAATTTGGCGAAGATTTGATGGTAGCAATACTATAGTGCAAATAAGAAGGTATGATGAAGCAACAGATACATGGTTACCAGTAGTAGATCTTTCTGCAGCTGGACAACATACATATAATCCTCAGATTGCAATGGATCGTGCAGGAAATGCAGTTGCAGTTTGGCATAGATCTGATGGAATCGACCTTATTGTCCAAACAAGAAGGTATGATGAAGCAACAGATACGTGGTCAGCGGTTACAAATCTTTCTGATGCTGGACAAAATGCACGAAATCCTCAAGTTGCAATGAATAGTACGGGAAATGCAGTTGCAGTTTGGCATAGATGGGATGGTAGCAAGGAGATAGTACAAGCAAGAAGATATGACAAAGCAACAGATACATGGTCAGCGGTTACAGATCTTTCTGCTGCTGGGCAAGATGCAAGTAGTCCTCGAGTTGCAATGGATCGTGCAGGAAATGCAGTTGCAGTTTGGAGAAGATTAGATGATGTTACTGGAAGAGAGGTTATACAAGCAGCCTTGTTTGCATCTGGGCTCCCTGCGCCTTCTAATCTTAGTGCATGTAAAAAGATTCACCGATTTCCAACACAAGGAGATTTAATACATTGCTTGCAGTGGAATGCTGTTGAAAATGCAACGAAATATAGAGTGTATCTAGATACAAGCACAGGAATGTTTTTGATAGCTGAACCAACGCTAAGCACCAATCCATTTGCTGAGTTGCACGGAAGATGCCCGTGCACGTCATACACATACAATGTCGTAGCTGTGGGTTCAGATGGGGATGATGGTTTGCCTGCATCAGTTACTATTTAAAAAAAGGATAAAGGATGAAAAAAGAACATTTTTCATCATCACTCCTTGACAGGTAAAAATAATGTAAGGCTAAGAATTATACAAGGATAAGGTATAAAAAACATTTATAAGAAGTCAAGGTCCCTTTGAATCGACATAGCTAAGATATGCTTATCTCAATTACTTTGCAAAAAATTTGAAAGAAAATGTATGAGAAAATAGCCGTGCCAACCGAAGCTTTAGCGTAGATAAGTTTTTTTGCCCCTTATCAGACTATTTTATAACAGATTCTTTTGAATATCCCAATCTATTGAAATTCATCCTTTTAAATTGGTCTTCAATAAGTGTATGAAGTCCCTTTTTATTGGCCTTCTTTAATGCAAATTCAGCTTTTTTCTTTTTATCTCTCTTCTCTAACCAATGATTCAATTTCCCCTGATCCATACCTATAAAAACAGTTATCACTGTTTTTTCTTTTATAAAAACCCCTAGTTCTTTTTGAGTATCAACACGAAAATAAACGTCTGAAGTAGTATTATAACGATCTCCATGCCCTATTACCCAACAAACTTCTTCTGGCTCAACTTTTCGCTCAACCATTCTAGTAAGAGCATGCTCAGTGAAAAAATAACCACCAACCTTTTTACCTTTTTCTTTGCTTTTATTACCCGAATTGATAGCTTCTAGTGTAAAGTCATTGTAATATTCGCTATCGTCGAGATATTTTCTATAGTCCATTCCATAGAGTGAACATAATGGTATTGCTAAAAATAATAGAGCACTATATTTAATAGTTTTCATATTAGAATTCCTATATACGTTTAATGTTTATATTGCTAATTGTAACGAATCCATAAAAAAAGACAAGAAAATAAGTGAGAATTTCTGGCAGATTCAGATAAAAAAATGGATTGATGAAAAAGGCAGCTTTCGCCCTTTAATTTGCGAATTATAATTTCTATAAAAGTTAATCTCATTGAAAAAAGTTGGCCTGCCAGCTGAAGCCTTGGCGAAGACTGGCGTCCCTTATCAGACATTTTGTAACTTATTGTTATGGAGATTAAACCTTGGCTTAAATTACTACAACATTTTTTCGAGCTAGATGCTGTTGAATTGCATGTTGATTAAAACTATTGTTTGTATAACCCTTTTGTCCAAATTCTTGCTCAAACAATTTATTTATATATTTAAATATTTCTGCAAAAATTATATGGAATACCTCTTCATCAAACATAATCATTGATTCTTTTTCAAACTTAATAATTTTATTCGATGCGGATTTATTTGCTTTTCCCCTACTATGCAACAAATCATTCCGTATTTTATTGATATCACCCATTATATATGACCTAATATCATTGAGTTCTTTTTTGAAGAGCTTAGCTATTCTCATACGGATCTTGTTATTCCAATGCTCAGATATCATTATAATCATATAACCACGCAATTGATTAACATTTAAGCCCGCATTTCCATTTCGGTCAATTAATTCATTAATTGGGGCTTTATGTAAGATTATTGTATTTGGATCATCTGGACTTCCATGAGCTATAATTTTCCCCGGACAACCATTCTTTTTTAAATTTTCAAATCTAATTAGATTGGCCTCAAACCCTAGCAAGCAATCATAATAGAATCCATATAGCTCATGCAAGATAGCCAAAAAGTCATCTGTAATACCTTTAAGGTGCATAAATTTATTCATTTTCTGTATTCTTTCGAATTTTTAACAAAGATATGAAGCTTATAATTTTCTATTTAAAGTTAATTCTTTAAATAGACTGGCGTCCCTTATCAGACTATTTTATAACCAATTTTTTGGCATACGATGTTTCTTCAGCAGTTAAATCTATGATGTTTTGCTAATTTATAAATCACTTGGATACTAACTTTATATTATTTCAGGGATTTTCTATCTCCTACCAATTCTCCGCGGGATAGGATTTAATTTTCGCTTCTGCTCTTGAAAAACTTCAGCAAATAGTTCTGCGTCTCTTTCCACCAAAAGTTCTACTATTTCTGCATTACCGCATTCTACAGCAAAAGCTAATGGCGGAACTTCTTCGGACAGTCTTCGCCACCAATTTTCTATCAATATTTACTTATTTGAGAAGCTGGCGCTAGCCAGACGAAGCTCCCGTCGTCGCCTTCGGCTATGT
>SOKE01000007.1 GCA_004375875.1 Candidatus Babelota bacterium | reverse complement strand
TGCCATCGCGCTCAACAACGAACTTGTTGTCTTTATGAAAAAGTTTAATATTTCCTAGTTTTGCTGCTGCCATTAATGAAGGTCGTTTGATCTCCATTGCCATGGCAAAAGTGGACAATCCACAAGATGAGACTGCTAATCCAACAATACATACATATAGAGTTTTACAACTCATTTTAAACTCCTGTTAAAAGTATATATAAATTTGACACCTTTATAACTTGCAAGCTACACTGCAAACCAATATAACTTGTTTACAAAGAGGAGTCAATGGATAAAAAGACGATTCAGTATATAAAGAAAACATATGAAATTGATAAAGAAATAATTCATGAGTTTAACGTTATTGCTGCTCAAAAAAGTAGAAAGCATAAAGAGATAATTAACGAATTATTGCGAATTTATGTAAGTAACAATAGATCAACATCTTCAAAGTAACAATGCATTAAAACCAATAATCATACTATGAAAAAGAAACGAACCACAAAAAAACAATCCTGGTAATGCTGCCATACCTATTGTTTTTCTCTATTGAACTGCTGGACTAGTTTTTTAAAATAGTTGCCACGCTCTTGATAATTTAAAAATTGGTCAAAACTTGCACCTGCGGGAGAAAAAAGAACTTGATCGCCAGAAATTGCTATCTGTGTACAGTGCGCCAATGCTTCATCAACAGTTTGAAATGAGCGACAGGGTTTATTGAAGGTGCAACATAATATTTCTAACTGATCTCGTTCATTTCCAAAACAGACTACTGTTTTTACTGCATCAGTGATATGTTCTATAAGTGCTGCACGATTGATTCCTTTGCTAATACCACCAAGCATCAAAATGATAGGTCTATTGCCAAGTTTTGCAAGTGCTGCGAGTGTAGATGCTGGTGTTGTTGCTTTTGAATCATTGTAAAAATCGATGCCATTAATTGTAGTGACTTTTTCAAGACGATGTTTCGGTAGCGTGTATTGATTCCTTTTCAACATAAGCAGATCAAGTGGCTTATCTAAGAGATACAGTGCTGCACAGATAAGAAGCCAATTTTCAACGAAAGTTATTTCAGGGAGGTGATCAATAGTCATCAGATGTTTTTTGTGTTGTTTTTGTTCAAAGATGATTTTATTTTTTTGCAGATAAAAAAAGCCATGTGCGTATTTATTGAGCAATTCTTGTTGTTGAACTAATGGTGGCTGTATGGAAACAAAATACCAACACCGGTCAGATGTATAAAGTGGTATTAATTGTTCAATAAGATCAAGTGGTAAAAGAGTTTTTTGATTAGGGTGTTGATAGCGAATGATATTTTGTTTTGCATCAAAATATGCTTCCTGTGAACCATGCCAGTCGAGATGGTTAGGATAAAAGTTTGTCAAAATAGCAAGGTCTGGTGCACATGAATGGCATCGTGCAAGTTGAAAGCTTGAGAGTTCGAGTAGGGCGGCATCATGTTCGTCTTGATTTGCTATTAAATCGAGCATGCTTGTACCAATGTTGCCAGCAGTTACAATGCGCATTGTATGTTCTAATAACTGTGAAAGTAGATGAACAATGGTTGTTTTGCCAACACTTCCGGTTACTGCAATGATTGGTTTTTTATATGCACTGCTTAGTAGATCAAGTTCACAAATAATTTTGCTTTGATAAAGGGAGTTGGCGTGATAATTAATACCAGGGCTGACAAGTACATATTCATTGCGTTCAAAAAATGCTTCATGTGTATCTTCATGAAAAAAACGTACATTGTGCTGTTCGAGAAATGCTTCTTCTTCCTTATTTAAACTTCTGCAATCCATAACCTCAAGCTGGGTATTATATCTGTGCAAATAGTGAATAGCAGCCTTACCAACGATTCCTAATCCCCAAATACCAATTTTTTTATTCGAAATCTCCATAGGTGTTTTTACTTTCATAAAGAAGTCTAATAGGCAAAAGTCTTTATTTTTATTATAATAGATAATAAGGTATTTGAACATACATCTCGTTGATCCAAAATAGCGCTGGTAGCTAATTTACTTAATCTGAAAGAACTGTAATGTCTAATGAGAAGAAAAATAATCAGAAAATAAGCTTTAAAGATACATTAAATCTGCCTCATACAGAATTTCCTATACGTTCAAATGCTAAAGTTGATGATCCGCGGATGCTTCAGCGATGGCAGGAAGAGGATATGTATGCAAAAACGTTCTATGTGCATGAAGGTGATAAAAAGTTTATTTTGCATGATGGGCCTCCTTATGCAAACGGTCATATTCATCTTGGTACTGCTGCAAATAAAATTCTCAAAGATGTTGCAGCAAAAGGGCAGCGTATGCAAGGAAAGCAAGTTCCTATAACGCCCGGATGGGATTGTCATGGCTTGCCTATTGAATTGTATGTTACCAAGGAGATACCTGGTATGACGTGCAATGAGTTGATTAAAGCATGCCGTGCCTACGCGAATAAATGGATGGTTACGCAGCGCGAAGAGTTCAAAGCACTCGGTGTGTTTATGGATTGGGAACATCCATATTTAACGATGGATTATTCATACGAAGCAAAAATTTTACAAGCTTTTGGTATATTCGTAGCAAAGGGATATATCGAGCGCAAAAATAAAACAGTTCCATGGTGTGCTTCTTGTCAAACAGTATTAGCTGCGGCTGAAATTGAATATCACGACCGCAGAGATCCTTCAATTTATCTCCTTTTTCCACTTGAAGAACCTGCAGTTGTACGTTTATTTCCACAATTAAAGGGGAAACCGGTTCATCTTCTTATCTGGACAACAACGCCATGGACACTACCACTTAACCGCGCTATTTTAGTGCAGCCAGAAGCAACCTATCAATTACTTGAAACTGATGGTACTTACCTCATTGTTGGCAAAGGTCGTGTTGATGCACTTTGTTCATTATTTGGTATTGAAAAGAAAGTGATTGCTGATATATCGGCGCAAAAGTTAGTTTCAGGAGATACCAAAGCGCAGCATCCATTTATTAAAGGTTTATTGGTTCCGCTTATTCTTGATAAAGGAATAGCGCTTGATGAAGGAACTGCATTGGTGCATTGTGCGCCTGGATGTGGTCCGCAAGATTATGAAGTTGCGATAAAAAATAAGTTGGAGATCTTTTCACCAATAAGTTCTGATGGTTGTTATACAAAAGGTATCATGCCGATAGAATTGGAAGGTGTGAGTGTTTTTGATGGACAATCCTGGGTTTTGAAAAAATTAGCTGATTTAGGAATGCTCTTTTTCAAAACTTCAGTACATCATTCCTATCCTTATTGTTGGCGTTGTCGTAAAGGCTTGATCTTCCGTGCAACCAAACAATGGTTCTGTGATTTAACTAAATATAATTTAAAACAAAAAGCACTTAAGGCTATTGACACACTTAAAATGATCCCAGAAAAATCAAAAAATCACCTTAAGGCTGCTATTGAAAATCGTCTTGAATGGTGTTTGTCTCGACAGCGTGTATGGGGTGCACCAATTCCAGCGCTGCTGTGTAAGCAGTGTGGTTATGCATACATTACTCAAGAGCTTGTTGAAAAAGTTGCAGTTCATGTTGCTAATCATGGCATTGAATATTGGCAGGAAGTTCCTATTGATGAATTAATACCAAAAGGATTTGTATGTTCTGAATGTAGCGGCACTGAATTTATAAAAGAACAAGATATTTTGGATGTTTGGTTTGATTCTGGTGTCAGTCATTTTGCGGTTTTAAAAGATAATCCAGAACTTGGTTATCCGGCAGATTTATATCTTGAAGCAAAAGATCAACATCGGGGTTGGTTTCAAAGTTCACTGCTTACAAGCATGGTTATTGAAGAGCAGCCATGCATGAAGACAATCATAACGCATGGTTATACGGTTGATGCACAAGGACGAAAAATGTCCAAATCGCTTGGTAATGTTGTTGTACCGCAAGAGATTATCGATCGTGTTGGTACTGATGTATTGCGATTGTGGATGGCTAGTTTAGATTATACTGATGATATTCCTGTCTCAGATGTTCTGATAAATAATGTTCATGAGGTATATCGCAAGATTCGAAACACTGGTCGATTTTTGTTGGCCAATCTGTATGATTTTAAAATCGATCATGATGCAGTTTCGCCTGAAAAAATGCTGTTTATAGATCAATACGCACTCTATGAATTATGCGAAATCAATCGCTCAATCAGAGATTATTACAATAATTATGATTTTACAGCTGTTTCCCATACATTAGCACATTACTGCTCCACAGAGCTGAGTCATTTCTATCTCGATATCATCAAAGATCGTCTTTATGTAGAAAAAGCTGAGGGTACGTTGCGCAGATCAGCACAAACGGCTTGTTGGCATATTCTTGATACAGTAACCAAACTGATTGCACCGATTCTTTCTTTTACTGCTGAGAATCTTTCCGATTATTATCAAAAGGGCAAAACGCAATCGATTCATTTACAGAGGTTCAATACCTTGGATATATTGTGGAATCAGCTTGTTACTAAAACATCGTTGTTGCCAACAGGGTATAGAGCTCCAGCAGAAGATGTAGTTGATGAACTACGTTATCGTACCGTTCAAGAACAACGCTGGAAGGTGCTTAAGGACTTTCGATCTGCCATTTTAAAATTGATCGAAGAAAAACGTGAACAAAAAATAATCAAGATTCCACTTGAAGCCAACATTATTATATATCTTGATCCGAAGGGAAAATATTATTCAATCATTGAACAGACTTTTAAAGAGTTGCAAGCGTTTGGACAAGATCCGGTACAATTCCTCAAAGAATTTTTGATTGTTTCACATGTTGAATGGGCTTCAGATTCAACAAATCTACAGCCAACTGAATTTGAAGGCCTTTATTCACGTGTTGAAAAAGCAAAGGGGACAAAATGTCCTCGCTGTTGGCAATGGGAAGAAACAGAGCATGAACAGGGTTTATGCTTACGGTGTCAGACAGTTGTTGAACAGATAAAGTAAGAAAGCATTGAAAACAATTATTTTAAAATCTTCTCTATAGCTTTATCAAGCCGAGTAATAGCAGCTTGCACACGAGAAAAATTAAGTTTTGCTTTTTTCTCTTCATGGGCTTGTTCGTTCCATTCTTTTAGTTTCTCTTTAAGCTTTGTAAGGGATTCTTTATGCGTTTTTAAAATTTCCTTAATTCTATTTGCATAGTTGCTTCTTTTATTTTCTGCGAGTGATTTTAGTGAAGCATTGAAACCTTCAATATTGCTGGCAGCTGACCGTATTGAAGCACGCAGATCATTAAAATCATCAAGGAGCACGTCGTCTGGAATTCCCTCTATTTTTAGATAATTTTTCCAATTTGGGTATCCCGAAATAGAATCTACTGATGCAAATGCCGCTCCAAGATCTGTTGCAATTGATCCAAGAAGGTTGTCTAAACGTTTTTCTTCTGGTGTTGCTGGTTGTGTTGTTGGCGCTGCTGAAGGAGCACCGGTAGGTCTTTTTTCTTTTTCATCCTTTTTTGGTGCAGTTGGTTTTTTAGCTTCCGTTGGTTTTGCTGGTGGTTCACCTGGTCTTGCAGGTGCATAGTATGGGGGTGCATATCCATATCCAGGCTCATAGGATGGGTAGGTTGGATAACCATAATCTGGTTCTTCAGGAACACCAATTACCTTTACTGTTTCTGGTCGTCGTGGACGCATTAGTTCTTCTAATGCTTTTTTAACTGCTTCTTCTTCCTCCTGCTTTATTTTTTCAGCAAGGGGTCCATATTTTGCAATAATAGTATCTATTGCCTCAGGGACCTTAAGCAACTCTTTGGCTTCAAGTATTGAACCGATTGCACTTCTTATTGCCTCTTTTGAAGAAAGATTAAGTTTTACAGAAAGATCTGGTTTCATAATATCCAGTTCAGGTATCTCAATTTTAGGTTCATAAGCAGCCAATTGTCTTTTAAATTGTGCGAGATTGTTATAGAGAACTTTATCTTGAATGAAATCAGCAATGAAGCGATATTCTTTTGTTTTTGGATCACGTGACATGAGTGAGCGTAATTTCTGTGCAAGACGCACCATATCTTCTTGGATTTTTTGCCAGGTTAATTGAGGTCTCCAGCCTTTAATAAAGCCTGCAGTACCCCACTTTTGTACCTTTTCTGGAAGACCAATAATAAGCTGTGTTTTGTGTAATAGGCTGTTAATGTGGTTAGAAATAGCATCAAGCAGTTCAACTGCCTTTTCAACCTGTTTTTTGGGCAATGTAGGTTTTTCCTCTTCTTTTTTTGGTTTTTCTTCAATTTTTTCCATTGATTTAGCAGGGGCAACAGCAGGTTTTTCTGGCTGTGGTGGAGTTGTTGGTGCAGTTGGTTCAGTAAATACACCTTCTATAAATTGTGTTAACTCTTCCTCACTCATCTGACTCATTGCATCGGTGAGTGCTTCAACATCTTTATAAAATTGCTCTTGTTGTTCTGGAGGAAGACTTTGAACAAATGAGCTGATTTCTGTTTCCATCTGTTGTTCCAACTGCTTGAGTTCTTCTTCACTCAATTCAGGTGGTGTGGGAGAAGAAGGTGTTGCCGCTGAAGGAGCAGTTGGTGCTACGGTCTTTATGAATTGAGTAGCAAATAAGCCAAGGCTCATCATACAAATAAAGATTAAAATGTTTTTAGGGTAATGATTCATTGTGTCCTCATTAATGATTAATAGTTTTTACCTATTTTTACCCTATTATATCATAGTATAGCCAAAAAGTCTGTATCCTCGTTATACTAAAGCAGAAAAATAATGCAATCTAAATCCAAAGAAGGTTTTTTATGGTAAAAAGGGAGGGTTTTTTACTGCTGGAAGTTGCGATAGCCCTATTGTTAATCAGTAGTTTCTTTGCCGTACTTGCTGGATATTTAAGTCAAACAGGTCAATTACAAGCAGAGGCGCGAAAGCTCGTACAGGCGATAAACCATGCAAGCAATTACCTTGAAATGATGCATCAGCAGCCAGGTGTGAGTGAGTTACCTGAAATGTATAAAGTTACTGTTGAAAAAAAATCTCTTATCAATGATGGCCGCTGGGATCCTTTGCTGGAGCCTTATGAGTTAAAGGAGTTATATACTCATTTTCATCTGGTTTCTATTATGGTTGAATGGGAAGGATTATTTGGAAGAAAACGTTCATATGAACTTATCTCTGGCCAACAGGAGCAGGATTATGACCAGTAGAAGGCCCGGATTTTCTCTTGTTTCAGTTATGGTCTACCTGTCTCTTTTTACGCTTTTATTAGGGTTTTTGGTGCGAACATCAGCAGCCTTGTATCCACATCTAATTTCCTATGGCCAGCAAACAACTGATTATCTAAAACTTTGTGCAGCAGTTGATCGCATAGTGCATGATTTATATCAGGTGCCAACCGATACTTCACAATGGAATACTATAGCGGATAATGAGCTGAGCTGGAAATTAGGCGATAAAAAAACGATTGCTTGGCGATTACGTAAAAATAAACTTATTCGTACTGAGGAAGTATACGATCAACACAAAAAAGGGTGGCACACAAAAACAAAAAGTATTGCTGCTGATTCGATTGTGAACTGTACTTTTAGGCAGCATCTATCAGGGTCGTGCTTGAAAAGTATTACCGTTGTGTTAACGAGCGATCGCGGAAGAAATCCAATTAGCTTTGAGCGAACTGTTGCAGTGCGCTCTGGAGTATCAGTATGAAATACTCCTGTAATGGCTCAGTACTTTTGATTGTTCTTTTTATGCTTACCATTATTGTTATTTGGACAACGAATCTGTGGCGAGGAGCTACTTATCTAATTGATATTGCTCATGCTAAACAGGAATATGAGCAGCAGTTTCGTTTGACCGAAGCATTGCTCAATTATGGTATTGCTTCTGCAAAAATTTGGCATAAAAAATGGAAACATGATACTTCTTTATCCCATCATCAAGCTACATGTCGTTTTGCACAATGGCCTCCAATGGAAAAGGGTGCATTCTCTAAGCAGAATGATTTCCATACGGGCAAAATCACTCTTGTACAGCGTGAAAAACAAATTACGGTACATGCACAGTTGCTCAAAAAAGATACTATTCGCTTTGGTTTACATTGCACTCTTGAAATTAATGATCAGCATGGAAAGAAGGGTGATTCTAGCTTTATCATAAGAGAATGGGCAGTTGATGAGCATTAACATTTTTCGTTTTTGTTCAATTATGAGCTCTGCATTGCTTGGTGCCTGCGCTTTTCTTCAGCCTGCTTATTGTGGTTGGTTTGTTTTTATTTATTTGATTCCACTTTTTTATAGCATTGCTACTAGTAGCGTTGCTACTAATTGTGTACATTATAGATTTATCGATGGGTTTCTGTGGGGCTGTATCTTTTTTGGTTTGCATATGCATGGGCTGCTGCGAGTAATTCTTGATCATGCGCAGGGTAAAGAGGCTGGTGTACTTTCGTGGATCTTGCTTATTATATATTGTTCTTTTTATTCTGGCATCTGGTTTTGGCTTGCAGAAAAGCTTTCATCTTTTTTTGTAAAACCTATTTCTCGCATTCTATGTTGGTTGTTGATAACCTTTTGTTTTTTTTACTTTGTAGAACATGGCATATTGTGGATCTTTGGACGTTTTGAAGGCTATCCATTTGCTGTACCGTTATTACCATTAGCAGCACATCCTTCCTGGCTTTTCTGTCTTCCTTTTTTTGGAAGTAGTTGCCTAACAATAGTTTTGTTTCTTATACCAGTCTTTTTTTCTTTGTACTTAGTTCATAAATCCATTTTTTATCAGGTATCCTTATTTTTTACTTTATTACCATTTTTAATTGGTTGGTTTTGGCATGAAGAAAAAATGAAAGTTCCAAATTGGCTTCATAAGGTTGGTGTTGTAGTTCCCACTTTAGTTTCCAGTAATAATCCGTTTGAATGCGCCCAGGAAATAACTTATTGTCTTATGAATTATTGTGAAAGAAATCATAATGTCCGAATTCTTATAATGCCAGAATCGAGTTATCCATTTGCTTTAAATGAACATCCAGAAGCAGTTGGAATGTGGGCGCAAAATGTACTTTTTGATGATAAAATCTTATTATTAGGCTCACATCGTCGAAGCGGAAAAAAACTGTTTAATACGTTTTATTGTATAAAAAAACGTCGCATAATATTTTCCTATGACAAAAAACATACCATTCCTTTCATTGAATATCTTCCCCAACCTTGGAACAACTCAAAATTTCTACAATCCCTCTTCCTCAACAAAAAAGAGCAATTTAACGTTTCACAAAAACCGCGTACTCCCTTTTCTCCGATTAAAAAAGTAACGATGCTTCCTTACATTTGTTCCGAACTTTTTTTCGCAAAGAATAAGGAGAACAATCAGGAACCAATAGTATGTATAGTAAATGATTCCTGGTTTTCTGCGTGCTCTATGCGTACACTTTTATATTTAGTTGCCTGTTATAAAGCACTCGCATGGCAACAAGATATACTTTATGTTGCGCAGAGCAAGATCTGCTTGATTAATAAAAAGAGCTTATCCTATGATTTATCATCTCTTTAAAATGAGTAAAAAAGGTGTTTTTTGAGAGTTTTTTTGATGTTTTAATACGACTATTTGTTTTTATCTAAAATTATACGCTAATCTAGAATCATACATATAAAAAAGGAAAAATGTTTTTTAATCTATTAAAGGAGAGAAGATGTTTAAAAATTTATTTACATTTTTAACTGTTCTTTTAATTGGCCTTCAAATACCACTTATTGTGCTTTTTTCTGGAGCTCAGATAGTTTCTACTAAAATTGCTGCATTAAAAATGGGGATCACAGAAACAGAGAAAGTGGCTAAACCTGTTACCGCTCCTCTGGGTTTTATGGGTGTTGCAAATAAAGTAGCCGCTGTTGTACCAGCAGCAGTTTCAGGAATTGGAGGGGGGATATACACTATACTTGCACAAGGGCAAGAGAATGTTGGAGAAGTTCAAAATCTTCTTAATAAAATTATTAATAGTATGTATGTAAGTATTGCTACAACAATACTTTTGATTATCCTTCTTGCATTACTTAATATGAGATTGTTTTTCAAAAATCTTGGTTTTTCATTTATGCTTGGTGGAATTTTAACACTTTTGAATGCAGTGATTTTGTATTTCTTCTTTATTCTTTATTTTGAAACAACCTTTACCTATTTGTATAGCATGGCACGATCAGGCAGGTTTGTATTAGGGCTCCCATTTATTTCTTCATTTGTCAGATTATTTGCAAAAAATTTTATAATTACTATTGCCAATGTTCTTATCATAAGGAGCATTATTGTAGGAGCTGCTATTCTTGGTATAGGCATACTATTGGTACCTGTGCAGCGTCTATTTATTAGAAAAAGATAAAATATCCTCTTATCTTCGTTTAAACAGGTGATACCTTCGTTTAAACAGGCGATAGCCTAAAATAATTAAACTAACAAATACAGTAGTTACTGCTCCTTTTTGAAGCCATCCATTGTTAAGAAACCGCACGTTATTGAACATAAACCGAAATCCATTAGAAAATCGATGTTTTTTGAAATTTTCTTCAAATTGATCTGTTTCTTTTTTTTCATCGTTGGACCAACTCTTTAATAGTGTTATTACCTTTGTGTGGCCATGTTTTTTAGCCAAATCTAAGGGCGTAAAGCCATCCTTATTATCAGCAGCATTAACATTTGCACCTCTTTCAAGAAGTAAGTTTACAATAACTTCATGACCCTCTCTTGCAGTTTCATGCAAGGGCGTATAACCACGCTTATTAGCAGCATTAACATCTGCACCAGCATCCATTAATGCATTTACAATAGTTTCACATTTACTTATTACAGCACAAAACAAGGGCGTATGATCAAACAACTTCTCAGCAACATTAACTTCTGCACCTCTATCAAGAAGCAACCTTACAATAGCTGTATGTCCATTTATTGCAGCCCTATGCAAAGGTGTATAACCATTATTATCAGCAGCATTAACGTCTTCTCCTGCATCAAGAAGTAATCGTACTCGCCCAAGATTGCCATCTGCAACTGCTTGATGAAATGGTGGCAACAGTGGCGTCCACATTGCATGAGATAAACAAGTATTGAACAAAGAAAAAATAAAAATTATTTGATTGATTCTTTTCATGAAATATCCTCTCATTATCTTCGTTTAAACAGATGATATTTTTCTTTCTTAATTTAACACAATTAGATAATAATGTAAATACGAAATATACTTTAATGGGCACAATTAAAGAAATAATACCTTAATATTTCATATTGAAAACTTTTTATACCAAGAGAGTGGTAGAAAGGGAGTATAATGTGAGAATTATGGATGCCTTTTTCGTCATAAGCTGGTATCATAAGAGGGAGTTTTTAGGTACAAATTAATGTATGAAATAGGCTTCTGAAAGGGATATAATGAAAGTTTTTTTGCGTAAAGATGTGGAAAAGATAGGATTGGCGGGAGAAATTGTTAAGGTTACTGATGGATATGCTAAGAATTATCTTATCCCGAAGGGGCTTGCAGTAGTTATTACTGGGAAAAGTGAAAAATTTTTCAAGTCGTGTGAACGAGTTGTAGAGAATCGCAAGTCGGTTATTACAACTCAATCTTCAATGTTAGCCGAAAAAATTAATTCAATGCATATAACAATCAAACGAAAAATGCACGATGATGGAAAATTGTATGGCGCGATTAATCCTAATGAGATAGTTGATGAGTTGACAAAAAAGGGAGTTAGTATTTCGAAAAATCAGGTGCTTTTTCCCAAATCGATAAAAGAGCGTGGTACCTATGAGGTTACAATTAAACTTTCATCTCGTTTACAACCAAAAAT
>SOKE01000008.1 GCA_004375875.1 Candidatus Babelota bacterium | reverse complement strand
TTTTCCACCTGATTTGAGCACTCGATATGCTTCTTGAAAAACCTTCTTTTTATCAGGAGCAAGATTAATAACACAATTACTCAAAACTATATCAACAGAATTATCGGAAACCGGAAGATTTTCAATATCACCAAGACAAAATTCTACATTTTTATACCCATATTTTTCTGCATTTTTTTTGCTTTTTCAATCATAGCAGGGGTCATATCTATGCCTATGACTCTTCCATCCTTCCCAACCTTTTCTGCAGCTAAAAAACAATCTAATCCTGCTCCTGATCCAAGATCTACTACGGTATATCCCTGTTTAATTTCACCTAAACTGATTGGATTGCCACATCCCAATCCCAAATTTGCTTCAGCTAATGCTTCCAACTCCTTCTTTGAATATCCAATATCTTGAGAAAGATCTGCTCCACCTCCACAACATCCACCACCAATAACACAGCAAGATTCTCCATCCATTGCGACTTTTCCATATGCCTCTTGGATTATCTCCTTTTGCGTCTTTTCTGTCGTTTTGTTTTCAACTGGCCGCGTTGTAGTATTTTGCGGTCCACAACATCCCGGCCTACATGAACATCCACAGTAATTTAATTGTGTAAAAATACACAAACACATTAGAATAAGATAATACATTATTTTCATAATACTCCTTATAAAAAAATTATTCTTTTTATCATTTTTCCTTGATTTCACCTACCCGTAATGTTAACAATGCATCATTATTTCCATAATGTCTACTTATAAAAATAATTATTCTTTTGACTTCTCTTCCTTTATTCGACCTACCCGTAATACAAGCAATGCATCATTCCTCAGATATTTTTTAACTACTTCTTTAACCTCATCAAGCGAAATTTTTGATAATGTTAGAGCCCTGGTGTCAAAAAAATCTCTCGGAAAATCGTAACGATCTAAAAAAAGAAACGATTGAGCAATGCGCATATTTGTTTCAAAATTCCTCGTCAATGAATTAACAACTGCTCGTTTAGCATTCGCAAGTTCTTCTTCCTTTATGTCATCTATAACTGTTGCAACTACTTGACGAATAGCTTTTTCTGCCTCTTCTAGTCTATCCAACGATACAAGAGTTTTTACCATTACCATGCCAGGTTGTTCACTTGACTGAGCAAGCAAAGTACCATTAATCCCATAGAAAAGACCTGACTGCTCTCGAAGTTGAAATAATCGCGAGTGCAGAGAGCCAAGTACTCCTCCACCAAAAATTTGATCGAACAGTAAAAGCTTATCAAAGTCTTCACTCTTTCGTTTAATAGAAAGACCGGCAAAACAAAGAACAACTTGATCTCGATTGATACGATAATTAATATCATGCGGTTTCACAACCGAGAGTGATGGAAATTCAATATCAGCAATTTCTGAACCAGTGAATGTGCCAAGTCCTTTTTCTAATTGTGTTTTGACGTCGTACTCTTTTAGATCACCAACAATAGCTAAGCACGCCCCCTTAGGAGAAATATATGTATCATGAAATGCAATCAAATCATCTCGGGTAATACTTTTTACAGATTCTTCAGTCCCCAAAATATTTTTACTGTATGGATGGCGTTTATATATTCGTTCTTTAACCAATTGATTAGAAAAATAACGAGGCTCATCCCAGAAATTTTTAATATCAGCCAGCTGCTGTACACGAACTTTTTCAATTTCATCTTTACCAAATCGTGGATGAGATAAAACTTCTTCAAGTAGCTCAAAACCTTTATCTAAATCTGAACTCAGCATGCTCATTATTACACCACCGGGATAAATCGTTAAGGACATACCACGCGATTCAATTTCATCAGCAAGCTGTGCCACTGTATATTTTTCAGTTCCCTCCATCATCATTTTTGTCAAAAAAGCGTACAACCCTGGCTTGGACGTCGAATCATAGTACCAATTAGCCTTGAATTCTATCACAAGATTAATTTTTGGCGTAACCGTATTACAATAGGTTAGAACCTTCAATCCATTAGAAAGGGTAAAAACTTCTGGTTTTGGAAAATCAAATATTCCTGGATCCTTAATAGTCACTCGTTCAGCATATACGGGTGGTTCAATCGGCGATGTCCTAATCCGTGCAGATAAAATTTTTTCATCCTCTTTATCTGAATGTTCCTGCAATCGAAGCAACTCTTTTTTCTCCTCTTCAGGTAATGATAAAACAGCTCCTTTATGCCGCACAGTAGGTCTAAAATACATTTTGAGTAACTTCTGAATTCTATCTGCCAATAAATCTAATGGCTCATCAAGCATAGTAAAGATATATTGTTCATTTCCAAATGCGGTATAATATTTACCAATCTCATAAGCCTGTCCTTGTGCACTTTCTAATAGATTATAAAGGCGTATTCGGACATTTTTCTGCGCACGCTCAAGTTCCTTCTCAGGTGCCCCATCTTTTACAATGGAATCAATCTCTCTTTGAATTACCTCCTCTATTTTATCAAAATCTTCTACCTTTTTAGGTTCAAAAGAAAAAACAAAAAGTCCATGCTCAAAAAGATCAACATAAGAAACCTTAAAAGATGTAACTAGCTTTAATTCATCAACAAGTTTACTATATAAACGTGATCCTTTACCTTTTCCTAAAATCCAAGCAATAACGTCAAATACATAGTCACCATCTTTCTCTAAACCAGGAACTGCATATGTAATTAATGCAAATGGTTGTTGTATGTCGCGATATAGCGTAACCGATTTAGAACTAATATCATCGGCATGATAAGATTTTGCTCGTTGATATTTTTTATTTGGTTGAATATTACCCAAATATTGCTCAGCTAAAGCAAATACTTCTTTGTAATCAACATCTCCTACAACAACAAGCGTCGCATTGTTTGGAATGTAATGTTTTTTATAAAACGACCGTAAATCTTCCCCACTAACACTCCACAAATCTTGTTTATGCCCAATAATCGGATAATGATACGGATGATCAGGAAAAATTACAGCAAGCAGTTCATTTAAAAGTAAATCAACATACTCATCTCGATACAGCTTAAGTTCTTGAATTACGGCCTTCATTTCGGAACTGAGATGATCATCTTTGAAAGCGCAATGTTGCATACAATCAGCCATAATTGGCAAAGCTTCTTTCCAGTGATGGGTAGGAAAATTGAAGATATAACCAGTATAATCATAGGAAGTAAAGGCATTACAACTTCCTGAGAGCTTATGCACAACAATATTTATATCAGATTCAGAAAGAGGAAGTGATCCTGTACCTTGAGTTCCTTTGAATATCATATGTTCAATTAAATGTGCAATGCCCCGTTCTCCACTTTTTTCATCTTTTGACCCCACCTTATACCAAATCTGTAAAGAAACTTCTGGAATGGTATGTATAGGTCGAACTAGAATAGTCAAACCATTTTTTAAAACTTTTTTATATACTGGCTTATACCCTTTCCTACAAACAAAATCTTTAATTGATTGTTCTTTCTTTTGAGAAGATTTTTCTGACTGCAATTTCATTATTTTCTTATCCCCCTTATAATCTGTACCTTGTTCGTTCTTTTTAAGACCATATATTTTCCCTGATAATTCTGCAGTACCAAAAATAAAAAATCCAAAGATAGAGAAAATAACTCCACATAAAACTACCCTTTTTTGCCAATACCAAATCATTTTTTTTAACTCCAAGGAACTTAAAAAAGTTATACTTTAGACTAGATTATTTAATATAATCTAAAAATAAAAAAAATGAATTTTTTCCAAGCCTTCTATAAAAACTCCCTAATCAGTTATCGACCAAGATAAAGCTTATTTGTCACCTTTCAAATAAAAAAAACATGATTGTTTTTTATATGATAAAATTAGTCTTCATACTTTTTTCTATAACATACACAAAAAAAAGATACTTCATATGAATAATCCTTGGCTACGTCTTAACTATTCATTTTTTGTAACAATTATTCTTATACTTGGCATATGGTGGCAATCACAAAATTATCCACTTTATCCTGTTTTAATTTGTCTTTTTGGACTATTCCTTATAGCTCTTTTAAAAAGAAAAAAGATACAAACCATTAAACTATTACTTCTTTTTAGCGTAGTATTTTCCCTCGGTTATATTCGTTATCAACAACAGCAATATCATTTTAATGATTTTTATAAAAAATACAGTCATAATTCATACGATCTCATTGGAACCATACTTACCATTGATACAACAGCACATACCAATTTTGGTGCGCACCTCATTGTTCACATTAAACAAATAAAAAACCATCACAACAATGAAAAATGGACTGACTTAAACAGAAAATTATCTATTTATCTGCAATCTGCTCAGTCCATTTATGTAGCTGACCTAATTATGATAAAAAATGTTAGTTTCAAGAAACCACGTTCTCAATCTTTTAGTCAGTATTTAATCAAAGAAAACTTTGCAGCAAGCATTTTTCTTACTATTCACCAATGCAAACTCATCAACCGACCCAGTTATTCGTTTTCCAGATGGCTCGCATGCTATAAAAAGGCCCTAATAAACCGCTTAAAACAAAAATTATCTCCTCCTGTTTTCAAACTCTTTGCTACAATTTTTTTGGGTAATCCCACTGAAAAACAAAAAATAAATGAAATAAAGTATGCCTTTAAAGCATGGGGGATTATGCATTATCTTGCTCGCTCTGGACTTCATCTGATACTTTTTATTTTACTTTGGCATTTATTACTGCGACTTTTTCCAATTTCTTATAAATTAAGACAATTTTTACTTCTTGGTATAGTAACCATTTATAGCTTATTATCATGGTCAAGTATTCCATTTGTACGAGCCTTGTTAATTTTTGTTCTATACAAACTAGGTGCTCTTTTACATCTTCAAACAAATCTTCTTCATCTTTTGGCAATCATCTGCTTTATAACTTTACTCATCAATCCAATGCAACTATTCTTTCTTGATTTTCAACTTAGCTTTGGCCTAACTGCTTCACTTGCCTTTTTTAATGTAATTCACGATTAAAAATTGCCAATAATTCAAAATTATTGATTCTTCCTTTCACAATTTTATAACATAATAGCAATTAGAACTATATACGTTTAGGGGGGATACAATGAAGCCACGAAAATATATTAACTCGAGGAAAAATTTTTATGTTACATTATACAGTACATTACTAGCAATAATTTTTCCCATATTCTTAATAACAACTAAACTTAATTCTAAACAAGAAGAGGAGCAATCCAAACTACTATTCGAGCACAACAATCATTCAGCAGTAATTGATTTAAATTCCTGGCTTCGCGAAGAAAATCTTCTCAATACATATCAAATAGATAATGTAACAATAAACAGAGAATCCGAACTATCCAAAGCACAAAAACCAAAGAAGGACTGGACTCTCATCTTTTATCTAGCAGCCGATAATGATTTAGGTCCTTTTGCTGTTAGAAACATAAAACAGATGGCAAATGTTGGCTCTACAGCCAATATGAATATAATTATTCATCTAGACATAAAAACACTTGGAAAGAAAAAAGTAACAAGGCGATTTTATGTAGAAAAAGAAAAACTAATACAAGTAAATATTAATGATCCTATAACACAAAAAATGGACAGTGGCGATCCACAGACTCTCATCTCATGTTTCAAATGGGGTATAACCAATTTTCCTGCAAATAAATTTGCCCTTTTCCTATGGGATCATGGTACCGGTCCACTTGATCCAGTAACCGGGAGAATTTTTAATGCAAATGAGTTATTTACGTACAATGCTACTACTAATAAGCTAGATTTGGATAGAAGTATAGGATTTCTTGAATACATAAGCATAATAGAATCTCTCAGTAAATTAGAACAGCGTGGAATTTGTTGGGATGATTCAACTGGTAACTATCTGACTAATCAAAAACTAGATTTTGCTCTTAGAACAATTTGTAAAGAATGCCTTAGGGGGGGCAAGATTGATCTATTAGGTTTTGATGCTTGTCTTATGAATAGCATCGAAATAGCAGCAACTATAAAAAAATATACGCATATTATGGTTGGTTCTCAAGAAGTTGTACTTGGATCAGGATGGAATTATCAAAAAGTACTAGTTCCATTTTTGCACCACTCTCTTGATCCAGTAGCTTTTGCGAAACATATCGTTCAAGCATATGACGAAACATACAACGTCATTACCAATGATTATACACAAGCTGCCATTAGCCTAAATCATGTAGAGTTGCTCGAAAAAAATATTAATTCAGTAGCAACACTTCTTATCGAAAGTTTAAAAAAACAACGTAACGGTGCAGTAAAAAGAGCATTACAAACAAGTCGTAATAAGCGCAATTGTACACATTTTGATGAACCTAGCTATATAGATCTGGGGCATCTTTATAGTAACGTCTTAACTAATCTAGGACAATTCCAATTTAAAAATACACATGAAGAACAAGAAATAAAAAGGTCTCTTAAGACATTACTTGAAGAAGGAAGAAAAATTATTCGCGAAATTGTTATCGCCAACAAGGTTGGTAAAAACTTGCGAAATGCATCAGGTCTTTCAATATATTTTCCTGAACAGAGAATTCATCCTTCATATAAGAAAACTTCATTTGCTACTAGTAATCATTGGTTATCTTTCTTAACATTGTATCTTCTTTCTTAAAAAAAGGGGAAACTAAATTTAAAAATTGCTCTTTGTTTAGTAAATAAACACATTGTTTTACAAACATAAAAAGAAATAGTAAGTTTTCCTTGTAACTTTTTAATAATTATACAAGCTTGCATCATGGATCTTGAAAAATCATTTAAGCTAGAACTGCTTAATCAACTGTATAAACCATACTATAATTGTGAGGCATGCCCATTAGGAACTCTTGGCAGAAAACATATTGTTTTTGGCGAAGGTAATCCAGATGCCAAGCTCATGTTCATAGGAGAAGGACCTGGAAAAGAAGAAGACCTACAAGGAAAACCATTTATCGGCAGAGCCGGCCAATTATTAAATCGTTCACTTGAAGCAATAGGCATTCAACGTAAAGATGTTTTCATCACAAATATTGTAAAATGTCGCCCTCCAAGCAACAGAACACCAACTCCAACAGAAAGCCAAACCTGTAAAAATTTACTACTTATTAAACAAATACAAATCATCTGTCCAAAAGTTATTTGTACTCTTGGTTCTGCCGCTATTCGGGGACTACTAGGTAGGGAAACATTAAAAATTTCCCAAATAAGAGGCGAAAAGATCCTAATAGAAGAGATAATAGTAGTCCCAACCTACCATCCAGCCTATATATTACGCAATCCTAAAGAATTAAAAACACTTATTGCCGATCTAGCCTTTGCTTACAGCCTCTGCTCCTAAATGGAGACAAGTGGTGGATAAGTGGTGGATAAGTGGTGGATAAGTGGTGGATAAGTGGTGGATAAGTTTACAAATCGATTTACCCCTACCTTTGAATGGCTCAAGCTGATCGCAGTTTTCAAAGTTATCCACCAGCAATATCTTCACTAGGAGCGGAATCATAACAAATCTTATATAGTTATCCACCACTTATCCACCAGTCATTTGCACTTACAATATATCGATCTAATCAGAATATCAGATACGTAACTACCCAAGTTATCCACCACTTAGGCTCTCACCTATTATTATATTATTATTATATTAATATATATTAATATATATAATAATAAGCAAAGCCTAGGGCCTGATTATTGTATGTTTATTTTTCCCATATGGTGAATGAATTAATTATTTCCTCAACAAACCAAATAAATTGCTTTTCAAATAATAAAATGTGCTTGCAAAAATTTCTGCTTTATAATAAAATATCTATAAAGATTTTTAGCGTACAATCAGCTTTACCCCTCTAAAGCAAATTTAGAATAATCTTAATTTTTTGAGTAAAGGATATTGTGAAGCTTACTGATGTAATTGCTGAGCTCACTGAGGAACGAGGGCTTGATAGGGATACCTTAGCTTCTATTATTACTAAGGGAATTCTTGCCGCGTATCAAAAAAAGTATCCCAATTTGGTATTTAGCGTTGAATATGATAAAAAAACAGATGAAATTCAAGTTAAAGTACAAAAAGAAGTGGTTTCTTCGGTAGAAGATGGAGATCTGCAAATTAGCCTTAGAAAAGCACGTTCCATTGATAAAAAATCTAAGATTGGCGATGGGGTATTTCTACCGTTTGAAGGAGTTGTTGGGCGTATAGAAATTTTACGAGCTAAGCAAGTTATTGCAAGTCAAATTCGTAAAATGGAAGCTGATGCAACCTATCAAGAATTTAAAGATAAAGAAGGCTCTATTGTGTATGGCGTTATTCACAAGTGTGAGCATGGTGGGACCATTATTAAACTGCGTGATACTCTGGCGTTTTTGCCAAAATCGCTTTCGATTCCTGGGGATAAGTGTACGGTAGGATTTCCTATTCGTGCATTGTTAAAGGAGGTTCTTGCTGAACCCCGATATGAAAATCAGCTTATTTTGGATAGAGTTTCTAATTTCTTTTTAGCAAAACTATTCGAATTAGAGATTCCAGAGGTGTTTGAGAGGCTTGTTGAGATTAAAAAAATTGTGCGTATTCCAGGTTATAAATCAAAGGTGGCCCTTATTTCACATGATGAGAATATTGATCCGGTAGGAACCTGTGTTGGTGTAGGGGGATCGCGCATTAAACCTATTCTGAAGGAGCTTGGTGGAGAAAAAATTGATGTGATTTCTTGGAGTGAATCACTTGAGAAACTGATAGCAAATGCTCTAAAGCCAGCGCGTGTTAATGTAGTTGAGCTTGTTGATTCGCAGACGGCCAATGTCTCGGTTGACGAGGACCAACGTTCACTAGCCATTGGAAAAATGGGGCAAAACATAGCATTAGCGTCTAAACTTACTGGTGTTAATATTCATTTAATGCCAGGAAAGAAAGAGGAAGAATTAAAAAAGAGTGATCTGCTGGAGAAATCAGAGAATGATATTTAATTTTTATGCTTCTTATGTAACGATTGTTTGTGATTAAATAGATGAGTGAGATAGGCTCATGCGTATATATGAGTTTTCTAGAAAACATAATGTTCCTTCAAAAGAAATTCTACACTTTCTGCAGAATGCAGGCTTTGATATAAAAAGTCATATGTCTGTACTTAATCAGAAAGCCATTGATCTTTTGCTAGGTCATGTCAAAGAAATGCCGACAACAGCAAAAAAGAAAGTGGCACAGAAAAAGGTATCTCCTGTTGTCAAAAAATCACCTAAAAAACAAGCTGTTGTCTCAGAAGAATTTCCAAAACCTATCGCAGATATCTACCAAGAAGTTCCAAAAGAGCCTATTGCTCACCCCAAGGAGATTATCATAGAATCGATGAGCCTGGCAGATTTTGCACAAAGAACGGAAAAACCTGTTAATGAACTTATTGTAACGCTTTTAAAAATGGGTATTGTTGCAACAAAAAATCAAATATTGTTGAAAGATGTTGTTGCACGTTTGGCTGAACAGTTAGGAATTTCAACAGCAAAACCGAGGGTAGAAAAAGCTCCTACATTTAAAGATATTGAGGTTAAAGAGGGAGTTTTTAAAGAACGACCTCCAGTTGTTGTTGTGCTTGGGCATGTTGATCATGGAAAAACAACGCTCCTTGATTATATTCGAAAGACAAAGGTTGCAGCAAAAGAAAAAGGAGGTATAACGCAACATTTAGGGGCTTATGAGGTAAAAGTAAAACAGGGTAATATAATATTTCTTGACACGCCTGGTCATGAAGCTTTTTATAAGATTCGTGGTCGCGGAGTTGGAGTAGCAGATATTGCCGTTCTTATTATAGCAGCCGATGATGGAGTTATGCCTCAGACAGTTGAGGCGATTAATCATGCAAAAGTTGCAGGAATTCCAATAGTTGTTGCAATCAATAAGGTTGATAAGGTTGAAGCATCACGAGTTGATGTAGTTAAACAATCGCTTGTGCAATATGATTTATTACCAGAGGAGTGGGGTGGTGATGTTATTGTTGTCCCTATTTCAGCTAAATTTGGTCAAGGTGTTGATCATTTGTTCGAGATGATTGTGCTTCAATCGCAATTGATGGAACTTAAGGCTGAAATTTCTGGATTAGCGAAAGGATATGTACTTGAATCTAAACCGGAGAAGGGGTTAGGTCCTGTTGCTACTTTGATTTGTCAACATGGCAGGCTTAAAATAGGCGACTATTTTGTATGTGGCAAAACTGGTGGTAGAGTGAATTCTCTTATAGATTCATTTAGTAAAAAAATTAAGGAGGTAGGACCTTACATTCCGGTTCAAGTTGCCGGGTTTGATGCATTAGCTGAGGTTGGGGATCTTTTTGAAGTTGTTTCCAAGGAAGAATATCGTAAGACAAAATCACGAGCTGTTGAGCGTAAACCAGTTTTATTGGTGGAAGGTGCTTTGAATCTTTTGATTAAAGCTGATACTAACTCATCCAAAGAAGCTTTGTTAGGTGCTATAGCTAAACTTGGCCGTAAGCTTGAAAAGGAATTTAATATTATTTATGCCGGTGTAGGAGATGTAACTGAAAGCGATGTAGTTTTAGCTGCTAATACAGGTGCATCGATTTTTGCATTTTACGTAAAGCTTGAACATAATGCGCTTTTATTGACACAACGATATGCTGTTACTATTCAAACCTTTGATGTAATTTATAAACTCCTTGAGTCGCTTGAAGAGTTTGTTGAGAAGCATAAAAAGGTTAAAAAGGTTCTGGTAAAAGTTGGGGAAGCAGTAGTTCGTAAAGTATTTGACATTAAGGGTATTGGCGTTATAGCTGGGTGTTATGTTCGAGAAGGGCGTTTTTCACGAGATGGTACCGTTGTTATTTGGCGCGGGAAACAAAAGATTGGATCGGGTTCAATTAAGAGTTTGCAACGTGAACGGCGACCAGTCAAGGAGGTTCATGCTGGTTTTGAATGTGGTTTTCTCGTCGATGATTTTACTGATTGGGCTATTGATGATAGGGTAGAATGTTTCTTAAAAATTCCCGAAAGCCAGAAAAAAAGTTAATTAGATAGAGAAAAAAGTGTCTTTCCGGTTTGTATAAAAAGGATTATGAGGGTATATGAATTCCTTCATGATAAATATTATTTTTTCCCTAATCCTTTCGTTTTTGATTACGTTTTACTTAATTCCATTTTTTTGTATTATTGCTCAGCGGTTACAGTTTGTTGATAGACCAGATGGGATAATAAAAAAGCATAAAACTGCAATTCCTTATTTAGGTGGTGTTGCAATTTTTTGTGGTTTTCTCATAGCATTGGCCTTTGTGTGTCCTGCAAATAGCCAATTATTCTTATTGCTTATTGGATTGACAATATTATTGTTTGTGGGTCTTTTAGATGATATTGTGGTAATGCGCCCATTACAAAAATTGTTCGGTCAACTTATTGCAACCTTTTGTTTCTTGAAGGCTGGGTTGTATCTTAAAGAACATTTTTTTTTCAATTTTTGGAATATTCCTATCTCAGCGCTGTGGATTTTATCTATTATCAACGCCTTTAATTTTGTTGATGTTATGGATGGATTGGCGAGCTTAATAGCGCTTGCGGCGGCTATAATATTTTTTATTATTGCTCTATGTTTACAATTGCAGTCAGTTATGCCTCTATTAGGTGCATTTATAGGAGCTCTCTCAGCTTTTTTTTTATTTAATCGACCTGATGCAAAAATTTATTTAGGGGATGCAGGTTCACTTTTTATTGGTGGTTTTTTAGCAGTGATTCCGTTTTTTTTTAATTGGGGAGCCTATAATCAGCTTGGTTATCTTACGCCAATTATAGTACTTTCAATTCCGCTTCTTGAAATAACAAGCTTAGTACTGATTCGGAGTTATAAAGGAATTCCTTTTTATAAGGGTAGTCCAGATCATTTTTCTTTGTATTTACAAGCTCGTGGTTGGAAAAAGGTTTCTATTTTATGGTATATAGCTGTTTTATACCTTTTGCTTTGTGGAGCTTCCCTTTTATTTGTTACTGGTAAAATTTCATTTTGGTTACTCCTTATTATGGGTATCTTATTTTTAATTAATTGGTTCTTAAATCTGTAAAAAATCTATCCTTATTGTATTTATTGAACTTATCAATCTCCTTAATGAGAGATGTTGCTTTTTTAGTTTTTTTAAAATAAAACAGCTCTTTTTTCCTAAAGATCTAAAATGAATGATGTTTTTTTGTTGTTGCGCATGAGTACTTGGCAAAAATATTGAAAATGTTTTTTTCAAGGAGCATGCTAGGGGAACATGCATACCCAAGTATGCAGCTTCTCCTCGAAAGAAGGTTGGAAGCACTGCTAAAAATAAAAGTAATAGATACAGACTACTTGATTACAATTTCTTCTTAGCCCGTCTTATCTATTACTTTTATTTTTTTAAGAGTATCTTGCTTATGAAGAGTTTTTTGAGATTTTTTTCAGAAATGAGCTTCACTAGTGTTTGCATATTTTGTTTATCCCCTTTTAAAGTATCCTTTTTTGGAGTTTCCAGAATTTTGGGGATTGTAAAGAAATATGAATCATTCATGATAAGTCTGAATGCCTCCAAGCCTATCTTACCCTTGCCAATATGATCATGTCTATCGATACGAGAGCCGCATTCTCCTTTTGAATCGTTCAAGTGAATAACTTTAAGTTGTTGCAGTCCAACTGTATCATTGAATTCTTTCCACATAGCTTTGTATTCTTTTTCTGTGCCAAAGGAATAGCCGGCAGCAAAAGCATGACAGGTGTCAAAACAGAAACCAATCTTTCGTTTATATTTTGATGTTTGATAAAGTTTGGATAGTTGTTTAAAGGTATAGCCAATATTAGTACCTTGACCTGCAGTATTTTCAAATAAAAGCATGGTATTCCAAGAATGCTTAGAGAATAATTCGTTGAGAGTATCAATAATTCGTTGGAAACAATCCTCTACTGTTCCATCTAGATATGCCCCGGGATGCATAACTAAATACGGAATATCAAGGTGATGACAACGATCCATTTCTTCTATAAACGATTTAACTGATTTTTTATAAACAGTCTTATCTGGAGAGCCAAGGTTAAGTAAGTAGCTTGTGTGTGCTACAACTGGATTTACAAAGCTTTCTTTGGCTGTTTGTTTAAATAGTGTTATTTCTTCCTGAGAGAAAGGTCGTGCATACCATTGGCGATTGCTTTTGGTAAAGATTTGGATAGTGGTGCACCCTATTGATTCTCCTCGTTCAATTGATTTTTCTATGCCGCCAGCAATTGACATGTGGGCACCAAGTAAAAGGCGTTGCTTTTTTTGCATATTTTAATCCATCCTAAAAAACAGACCTATTCATTACCTTTATTTTTTTGAAATAGTGTAGCAAGTTGGTATTGATTTACAAAGAGAGAATATAACTATGAATAAAAAGAAGAGAGAACTCTATTCTTCCCATTTTCAAATTATTAATTTAAGAAGTATACTAGAAATAATTCTCATAGTTTTATCACACTTCGAGAAAATCTTTAAAGAATAAAAAGAAGTTAATAGTAAGGATTATGATAATGGCTGAGATTTCGTCTGAAGTTCAAAAAAAGAAAGCACAGGGATATGTTTTGCGTACGAGTGAAACAATTATTGATGTTCAGTTTCCTCGAGAATCAGTACCGGACATTTTTACTGAGTTGCAGGTTCTTATTCCACAAAATAAGCGTCAAAGAAAAGCAAGTGTAGAAGTTGCCCAGCAAATTGGTGATGGAGTGGTGCGTTGTATTGCTCTTGATAGCATTGTCAATATTAGTCGCGGTTTGCCAGTTATTGATACGGGAGGTCCAATTAAAGTTCCTGTTGGTGATTGTGTGTTGGGCAGAATTTTTGATGTACTGGGTGAGACTATAGATAAAAAGGGACCAACCAAATGTACTAAGCGGTGGGGAATTCATCGTGAAGCTCCACCCTTTATTGAGCAGAAAATTACTGATGAAATTCAAGAAACTGGCATAAAAGCTATTGATGTTATGTGTCCTTACATTAAGGGCTCAAAAATTGGGCTGTTTGGTGGTGCTGGCGTTGGAAAAACGATATTAGTTCAGGAGCTCATTCACAATATCGCAATAGAGCATGGAGGTGTTTCTGTTTTTACAGGCATTGGCGAGCGTACGCGGGAAGGTAATGAATTATGGCTTGAAATGAAACGAACGGGAGTTCTTGAAAAAACAGCCCTTGTATTTGGCCAGATGGGAGAAATGCCGGGTGCACGTTTACGTGTTGGGCTTACGGGTCTGACCATGGCAGAATATTTTAGAGACAAAGAAAAGAAAGACGTTTTGCTTTTTATTGATAATATCTTTCGTTTTGTACAAGCTGGTTCTGAAGTTTCAACATTACTTGGACGACTTCCATCAGCTGTTGGGTATCAACCAACTCTGGCTACCGAAATGGGAGCTTTTCAGGAACGTATTACCAATACCATCAATGGTGCTATTACATCAGTACAAGCGGTTTATGTTCCTGCTGATGATATTACAGATCCTGCACCAGCTACTACATTTCTCCATTTAGATGCAAGCACGGTCCTTTCGCGAAAATTAGTTGAACTTGGTTTATACCCTGCTATTGATCCGTTAGAATCTAATTCCAAAGGTTTACAGCCATCTATTATCGGCAAAAAACATTATGCTGTTGCACTAAAAATCAGAGAAATTTTACAGCGTTATAAAGAGTTGCAGGATATCATTGCTATTTTAGGAATAGATGAACTTGCAGATGAAGATAAAGTTATTGTCTATCGTGCAAAGAAAATTCAAAAATTTTTAACACAACCGCTTTTTGTTGCAGAATTTGCCAGTGGAATACCAGGCTGCTATGTTTCACGTGAGCAAGCAGTGGATGATTTTGAAAAAATTATTATTGGCGAATATGATGATCTTCCTGAAGCTGCTTTCTACATGGTTGGTACGTTGCAAGATGTTTTAGAGAAGGCACGCAAACTAAAGGAAAAGGCATAGGCAATGAAATTGCGCATTATTCGGCCTGATGAGGAAGAACAATTTTCAATTGTTTGGCTTGAAGTTGAAACGCCAGTTGGTAATTTTGTTATTCATAGTGGTCATGCTCCAACATTGTTAACCTTACTTCCGACTCATGATATCATTTTTAAACTTAAAACAGGTGAGCAAAGATCGATTGCTATTGTTCGTGGTATTGCAGAGATAACGCGAGAAGGAGCGACGATTATCATCAGTGAGTAAGTATGAGAAAGCCGCTTGGTACTATTGTTGGTGGATCGTTGGCCGAAGGCTTTACGATGCGTATTCATCATGAAGCTGATATTGAAGAGATAAAAACAGGAAAATTTGTTTCAATTAGTGGCAAAAGATATACCTTTTTTTCGTTGATTACCGATTTAAGTTTAGCTGTTAGTCATTCTGATATTTTACTTTTTCCGCCAACAGAAAAAGAAAAGTTACTTAATACTATTTTAAGAAAAAAAGATATATATGCGCTTGCAATATTGCGACCAATGCTTATGGTGGATGATGCTTGTAAGCCAATGCCGGTAAAAACAATTCCTTTTCATTTTGCAGATGTTTATGAAGCTAGTAGTAAAGATGTAGCATTGATTTTTGGTGATGAATCTGAACCGACGAAAAACTATTTTGTTATTGGCCGACCGTTGGATATGAATACACCAATTTGTATAAATTTGGAACGATTAACCGAACGAAGCAACGGGATTTTTGGGAAAACAGGTACTGGAAAAACATTTTTAACTCGTCTTGTTTTGGCGGGGCTTATTAAACATGAAAAGGCAGTAAATATTATTTTTGATATGCACAGTGAATATGGTTTGCAAGCACGTAAAGAAGGAAAAGAGCAATCCTTTGTTAAAGGTCTTAAAACGCTTTTTCCTGATAGGGTTGCAATTTTTTCAATTGATCCATCATCAACACGACGACGTGGTGGTTCTCCCGATGTTGAAGTTGTTATTCCATATCATGCCCTGCAGGTAGAAGATATTGTTTCATTACAGGATGAACTAAACTTGCATCCTACGGCGTTAGAAGCAGCATATCTTATTGCGGCCAAATACAAACAGTTATGGTTAAGCGCCTTACTCAATCATGGAGATGATATTAAAGATTTTGCACAATCATTGGGAGCGCATCCTGAGTCTATTGCAGCGTTATATAGAAAATTAAAACGCATCGAAAGGTTTCCGTTTTTTGTTGATTGTGATAAACAAGCTGCATATCGTGGAAATGACGTGATTGCTCAAATGCTCGAGTATATTGATAAAGGCATTAGCATTGTTATTGAATTTGGAAATTTTACTGCGAGCTTTTGTTATCTATTACTTGCCAATATTATTACCAGACGTATCCATTCAGAATATGTTCGAAAAACAGAAAAATTTTTAGGTTCCCAGCGTAAAGAAGATGAACCGAAGAAATTGATGATTACAATTGAAGAAGCTCATAAATTTTTAAATAGCCAAGCAGCACGGCAAACAATTTTTGGCATCATTGCACGTGAGATGCGTAAATATTATGTTTCGCTATTAGTTGTTGATCAGCGTCCATCCGGTATAGATTCTGAAGTACTTTCTCAAATTGGTACAAAAGTAATTGCACAACTTAATGACGAAAAGGATATTCAGGCGGTGCTCACAGGGGTTAGTAATGCTTCAAGCATTCGTGCCATTTTAGCTTCTCTTGAAAGTAAAAAACAAGCGCTTTTTCTTGGTCATGCACTGCCAATGCCTATAGTTGTGCAGACGCGAGAATATAATGAAGATTTTTATCGTGCTATGCAGGTGAATATTACAACTAAACAGATAGATACATTAATCGAAGAAATTTTCTGATTTTAGAAATTAATTGAAACTAATTTTTGTATTTGGCAACATTCTTTGTATTGCTACTCGTATTTCCTGATTAAAGTTATTGTATAAAAATTAAGCTTTATACTGACCCCCTATTTCTCTAATTCTTAGGATATCAAAGCAGGATTACAAATTGCAATAAATTTGATATTTTTATTTGAATACGAGGGAAATAAGAAAAAATAGAGAACTTGTTATAATGATCAATGGACCTGCGGGAATTTCAACTATCAATGAGATGCTCATACCTATGATGCATGATAATATTCCAAACAATGTGCTTGCATAGCAATATCTTGAAAGATTCTTGCTAATATTGTTGCTTGTGCAGGCTGGTATGGAAACGAGTGCTGCCGTCATTAATCCTCCTACAATTCGGACACCCATAGCTACCACCAAGGCGATACAAACAAGGTATACAAGAGTCAAGCGAGAAACATTGTACCCTTCCATGCAAGCAAGGTCGGATGAAATACCAGCTAATACTAAACGTGGCATAATGGTCCGCACGATAAAAAAAATAATAAGGGAAATGAGTACCGAACTTATAATAGCAAAGAAGGGAATATTGGAAATATTCCCTATTAGAGCGATGTATGCCTCTTTTTCTGGTAAGAACAAAAAGGCAATTGCGAGTGATGAAGCAAAGACAACAGCAGTGAGTGCTTCTAATGGTAGTTTTGTACGTTGTTCAAGAAGCCATATAAGAAAAATACCACCACCAAGAAAAAGTAGTGCTCCTAAAGATATATCAAAACCATATAACAAACCAAGCGAAACCCCGGGCAACGTTAAATGGCCAAGTGCACCACCCATGAGCGCCATTCGTTTGGTGACCATAAGTGATCCAATATATCCTGCGATACCTCCAATGCATGCTCCCATAATGAGAACTGCAAAAAATTGAATATTACTTATCATGCCGATGTTCATATAGTTTTACTCCCCATCCATAAATTTTTTCGAGATTTTCTGGTGTTAAGGTAACTTCTGGTTTGCCTTGACAGATGATTGTTTTATTTAAACATAATACGTGTGTTGCATGTTCCCATACGATGTTAAGGTTATGAGTAATTAAAATTATAGTTAAAGGACGATCTTGCCATAATTTTTTCAAAAGTGCATAAAGTTTGGCTTGTCCGCTTATATCGATTGCAGTTGCTGGATCATCAAATAAAATTATCGAAGGATTGCTAATCAATGCCCATGCAATAAGCATGCGCTGAAATTGGCCAGTTGATAATTCAGTAAATTGTTTCATTGCGATGGCAGGATCTAAACCGACTGTTTTGAGCATTGATGGTATTTTTTGTTTCTCTATAGATTTTTTACATAAAAAGAATTCTTGAATAGTTAATGGAGGAATATCTTTACGATGAAGCATTTCATGCGGGGGCAAATAACTTAGGTTTTTAGTATGCCATGTAACGGTTCCGGTATGAGGTATTAAACCTAAAAGTGCACGAAGGAGTGTTGTTTTGCCGGCTCCGTTTGGGCCGACAATGACAATAATATCTCTCTCGTTTACAGAAAATGTTATATCATGAAGGATTATCTCATCATTGAGCGTAACACCAAGATTTTTTACCTCTAAAATAGTTTGTGTCATAAATACTCTTTCTTTCAACGTTTCTGCAAAAGCGGTTTTATCCTATACCCTACCGAAATGCCTTTTTTAGTGCAATGAATTAATCATTAATTCTTGTTTTGTTTTGATGCTTTTGATTAATCTAACAGAGGGTGCTTTTTTAAAGGTGATTTTATGTGCAGGTATTATTCATTAGGGCTAGTTATATTTTTATTTTTTTCTTCAGATGAACTGCAAGCAGAGCATCTGCGGGTAGAATATCACTATATCAAGCCGATTATTTTTGTTTGGAATTTTATTAAACAACATCCATTTCTTACTGCGGCAATTCTTGTTCTTTCAGTACAAAAGGAACCGTGGGAGTGCATAAAAGGAACTATTAACTATTATATTGAAGAACATCCTATACTCTGTGTTATTGTGCTTGGATTACTTGTAAGTGGAACGTATAAGCAATTTTGTGACTGTGCAAAAATAGTTGGTACAGTTACTACGTATATTTTCTCTATTAATGCAAGGTTCATACGATTTATTGAAAAGAAATTTCTTGCATCGCGTTCTTTATGTGGTTGATATGGGTATAATTTTTGTCATCAAACATAGAAAATTACTGTTTTTTATATTTCATTATGTTCGAGAAATAGTTGAACTTATTATTGATTGTTCAGCTTATCTGAACGTTATTTCGGTGATTTTATTTCATCTATTTACTTTATATAAAAAAGGTTTTACTTTATAACTTAAGATTATTAATTATCAACAGATTTAAAATCCTGTCCCAAGAAGAATAATTTACGTTTACATGCCTCCGTGCATGATGAAATTAGGTAAGGAATTAGGATTTATATGAATGCCTATATAGCCCGTATATGTACTTCTTTTATAGATGTTCCTGGGAAGATAGCTGTCGCTGTTTATTTTGCAGGGTGTTCTTTGCGGTGTAAAGATTGTCAAAATAAAGAATTGTGGGATCCTCACAGTGGTATTCTTATGACGCTTGATACAGTAGATCAGCAGATTAATGCACATCAATTGGCAGATTCAGTTGTTTTTTTAGGAGGGGAGCCGACTGATCAAATGCCTTTTTTGAAGACACTTTGTCAAAAGATACGTGACAAGGAAAGAGTATTGTATACCGGACGTGAATTTGAAGAGTTACCTCCATCTTTGATTGAACATCTTGATATGATTATTTGTGGTCCTTATCGCTCTGATCTTCACATTGATAGCTGGCCGGCATCAAAAAATCAACGTGTTTTTGTTAAGAAAGGTTCTTTATGGAAAAGTCAAACTACTTAGCTGGATTTTCGCAGGATTTTCAAAAAATCTATTATGAAGTGGATGAAGCATTGTTGCGTTTAGAGGGTATAGATCCTGAGCATTTAAATGTCTCGGCAATGTCAGCACGATATTTTAGTGAACGTATTGCTGATATGTCCATTGATGTTAATGCGAATAGCAATGAAGGAAAATCATATGGTGGATATATATCCGAGGTAGTAAAAGGATGGTTAAAGCTACAAGGGTATTATGATTTATACCGAAAAATTGCTTATCTGTTTGGAGTTGAACGAGCACAGCATTTATTAAAATCAGTTTGGAATGGTGATTTATATGTACATGATAGCACTGCTATACAGATTCCGTATTGTTGGGCTTATTCGACTCATTTTTTGTTAGAACGTGGAAATTTTTGGGGACCATTACAATCATTGCCACCTACGCGAAGTCGTTCTTTTATTGATCAAGTAAAAGAGGTTACTATTGAGATTGCTCAAGGTATTGCCGGGGCTGTTGCTATTAGCGATCTTTTTGTTAATTATGCTTATTTTATTCAGAAAGAAAAACTTGATATAACTGATCCTGCAGTACGCAAAGATATAGAAAATGATTTTCAATCATTAGTTCATACTCTTAATAAAAAATTGCGCATATCATATCAATCTCCATTTACTAATTTTTCTATTTTTGATCGTCCAAATTTGGAATATCTATTTGGTGAATTACGTTACCCCGATGGCTCAATTCCTGATTTTGATCTAATCGAGGAAATTCAGCGAATTTTCTGTAATTGGTTTTCTAAAGGAGATCCGGTTAGTGGATTACCCTATCGTTTTCCAGTTGTTACTCTCAATTTACGTGTTGATAAAAAAAGGCAGATTCTTGATAAAAAATCGTTAGAATATTTTTCTTCTATTAATGTTGATAAAGGATGCTTTAATATTTACATTTCGACAGGCAATAAAATTGCAAGTTGTTGTCGCCTCATTAATGATTTAGAACTTGCTGGATGTGATAGTTTTGGTAATGGCGGTATATCCCTTGGTTCACATCGTGTTGTGACTCTGAATCTTGCTCGTATTGGTCGGTTAGCACAATCAGTAGAGCATGCTATTGAACTTCTTAAAGAGAGATTAATTGATGCTCGTGATATTTTGATAAGTCATCGAAATCTTTTGAAAGATCGTATTAATCAGGGATTTCTGAAATTTTTTAATTATGATGTTATGCATATTGATAGATTTTTTAGCACCTTTGGAATTAGTGGTATTTATGAATGTATGGAAGAAATTGGTATGCCACTTACCACAAAACAGGGGAGAGAGGGAGCACATCAGCTTATTGGTGAGATTAAACAGTTTGCACATACCTGCAGCAAAGAAACAGGATCTTCATTTAATATTGAGCAAGTTCCTGGAGAAGGTTTAGCGGTGAGCCTTGCATCAAAAGATAGGTTAGTTTATGGTATGAATTATTCGATCTATGCCAATCAATTTATTCCACTATGGGTACCATGCGATATTGTTGATCGTATTAAAATTGATGGTGAATTTTCACGATCACTCACTGGTGGAGGTATTACACATCTCAACCTTGGTGAACGACTTACATCGCAACATCAGATGAAGAAAATAATCAAATATGCGGTAACATGCGGCTGTGAACATTTTGCCATAAATTATAATTTCTGTTCTTGTGTTAACAAACATATTACCATTGCAGGTCCATCTGAGCGATGTCCGTTGTGTAGTGAGCCAATTGTTGATCAATATACACGTATTATTGGTTACTTTACGCCTGTTTCTACATGGAATAAAGGACGTCAGTACGAACATAAAAACAGAATATTTACAGATAACGGAATATTACTGGGTGATCATAAAGTAGAAAAGAAGCTTTTCCAGTAGACATCAACTTATTTTTATTTTTTTAATTCTTTTTTAAGTAGTTCTTGAATAACTTGGGGACTTGCCTTGCCTTTTGTTTTCTTCATGATTTGTCCAACGAAAAAACTAAACAGTTTTTCTTTGCCAGCGAGATATGCCTTCTTTTCGTTAGGATAGGAGGCGATAACTTCTTTAACAATTGGTTCAAGCTTTTCTATAGAAACTATCTGTTCAAAACCTTTTTCTTTTACTATATCTGCTGGTGCTTGACCAGTTTGTGCAACAATAGTAAATAGCTCTTTAGCTGCATGTACATTGATTATTCCTGTTTCAATCAATTCAATAATTTCAGAAAGTTTTTTAGGAGTAACTTTAAATTCGGATAAAGGTATGCCGTGCTCTTTTAGATAACCAAGGACGTCGCGTAAAATCCAATTAATAATCTGTTTACTTTTACTGTATTGGTGTGCTTCTTCAAAGTAGTTTGCGAGTATTATATCATCAACAAGAATTTCTGCCTCATAAGGTGATAATCCCTGTTGTGTACATAGGCGCTCAAATTTTTCATGAGGTAGTTCTGGTAGGTGTTGTTTTATACGATCAATCCATTCATTTGTGATTTCAAGTAACGGTAAATCTGGTTCTTGAAAGTAACGATAGTCGGCAGCTTCTTCTTTGGTGCGCATTGAAAATGTTTTTTTATTCTTTGCGTTCCATAATCGTGTTTCTTGTACAATATCTTCACCATGCTCGAGAAGAGTTACTTGACGATTAATTTCATATTCGATGGCATCGCCAATAAATTTGAATGAGTTGATATTTTTTAATTCACATCTAATACCTAATTTTGTTGTTCCTTTTTTTCGTATAGAGACATTTGTATCTGCGCGAAATGCCCCTTCTTCCATGTTACCAGTACCAATATTTAAATATTGCACAATTGAACGTAATGTTTTTAAATAGGCTTTTGCTTCGTATGAATTGGAAATATCAGGATAACTAACAATTTCGAGGAGTGGTGTGCCAGTGCGATTAAGATCCACAAAACTTTCATTGCTTTCAGGTATATGAATACTTTTACCCGCATCTTCTTCCATATGAATGCGAATAAGCCGTATCTTTTTAATATTTCCATTTTCTAATCTGATAGGGATATACCCTTCAATGCAAATTGGATCAGTATGTTGTGTGATTTGGTATCCTTTTGGAAGATCTGGATAAAAATAATGTTTTCGAGCAAAAGAACTGCGTTTTGCAATAGAGCAGTTTGTTGCTAAACCAGCAAGAATTGCATAATCAACCACCTTTTTATTCAATGTTGGCAATGATCCGGGATAACCAGCACAAATCTCACAGATATTACTGTTTGGCTTTTTGCTTATCTCATTGTTACATAAACAGAAAATTTTACTTTTTGTAGTGAGTTGAACATGTACCTCTATGCCAATAATGGTTTCATAGTGTGAATATGAATTATTAACAAAGGTTGTTTTTGGCATTATTTCCCCTTTAGGTACATATGTTCTTGCTTGAAGCTAACAAGTGTGGATTATAGGTATTTTTGTGTTAATTTATCATACTTTTTCTATTTTGTAATGATGTGTTTCGAACTTTTCGTTAGTGATTAGAGTGATTTTGCATTTGTATTCTTTTTCGAGCTGTAGTATTGAGTTGTATTGAATGGTTGTAAGATAAGTAAATATTCGAGGATTGAGTGTAATATTAATTTCTTTGCCAATTTTTTTTGTTGCCAATGTTTCTTTGAGTTTTTGCAAAACAGCATAACTTTCTGCCGCAACTGATTTAATAAAGCCATATCCCTTGCACGTGGGGCAGGCTTGTGTAAGTTTTTGAATGAGAGGTTTTCCTGTTCGTTTTCGTGTCATTTGCAGCAAACCAAACTCAGATACCTTTAGTACTACAGATTGATATTTATCACGTTCCTTTAACATCTTTTCAAAAAAATTAAAAAGATGGTAGCGATTAGAAGCTTCTACCATATCAATAAAATCAATAACGATTAGGCCGCCAATATTGCGCAACCTTAACTGTCTGACAATTTCTTCTGCAGCTTCTAAGTTAGTTTTAAGTATGGTTTCTTCAAGACTTTTCTTTCCGACAAAGCGTCCAGTATTGACATCGATAACAGTCATAGCTTCAGTTGTTTCAATAATAAGTGAACCACCAGACTTAAGCAGTACCTTTTTGTCAAGGAGTGTATTAATTTGTTTTTCTATACCAAAATAGTCGAAAATATTGATTAACTTATCATAAAGTTTAATACGTTGCCGAAACTCAGGTGCTATTAATTTTACAAAACGATAAATAGCCTGTTGATTATTCTTATTATCTGTAATAATTTCTTCGACATCACTATCGAGATGATCGCGTACTACTTGTAATGAAAGCTCTAAGTCTTCATGGATTTTTTCTTTTGGGTTTGCCTTTGTATATTTTTGCTGGATAGTATTCCAGGTACTAATTGAGAAATTGATATCTTTTGCTAATTCTTTGGCTGTTCTGTTTTCAGCGGTCGTACGAATAATGGCACCCATACCTTCTGGTAGTAACTGTTTGACAATTTCTTTCAATCGAATACGCTCATTTCTACTTTCTATTTTTTTTGAAATGCCGAGGCGTGAAATATTTGGCATAAGCACAACAAAGCGTCCTGGAAGGGTGTAACAAGTAGTTATTTTTGCACCTTTTTCGTAGACTGGTTCTTTACTGACCTGCACTAGAACAGCATCTCCTTCTTTAAAAATTTTCTCAATGGAAAGTTGTCTTTTTGAAGGGGATGATTTTTTTTGTAGTTCTTCTTGCTCGCCGAGGATACTAAATGCAGCAATTTTTTTGATGGCAAGTTCGCGATCTACTTCTGAAATGTGCAAAAATCCTGCTCGTTCTTGTCCAATATCAACAAAGGTAGTCTGTATCCCAGGCAGGACTGCAGTGATGATGCCTTTGATAAATGCCCGCTCGAGTGGTTCTTCATCATAGGCTTCAAAATAGATGTTTTCTAATTTGCTATCTTCAATAATAGCGACCCGAGTTTGCCATGGATTTTTATTAATTAAAATTTTTTTCATAATAGTTATCCGGTCCCTAAACCTTCAAAAGAAGTCTCCTACTATTTAATATAAATGATATTTGTATATATGAGTAGAAATTCGAAAAAAAATATGGTAAAGTCCTTTTATCTATTGAGATTGAGTAGTTTTTTATATAACTGTTTTTCGATACTGTGAGGAAAATTATGAAGCGTTTATACATTCTGCCTTTAGCTATGGTACTTGTCTTGGCTGGTTGTGTCCCAAAAAAGAAAAAAACTGGTCCAGGTATAAGTGAAAAGAAGGCGAAAAAAGAAAAATTGGCAATGGTTGACATTCCAGTTGCGGATGATGCAGTGCGAAGTTTCTTTGATGAAGAGATCGGGGAATTTGCAGTACTTGATGATATTGATGCTAATCAAGCTAAAACTGCTTCAAATGATTCTTTGATATCCCAAGAATATGAAGACGAATTTGCTTGGGTAGAAGAGGAAGAAGCGAATAAGGATTTTGATATTGTTTATTTCGATTTTGATAAATATGATATTCGTTCTGATCAAGAAGATAGTTTAAAAGACAATATAAAGCGAGCAAAGGACCTAGTACATGATGAAAAGGGGCATAAATCTACTGTTATTGTTGAGGGGCATTCTTGTAGTATAACCAACTCTCGTATATATAATTTTGCATTATCAGAAGACCGTGCGCGGATTGTTGCTGATAAATTTATTGCTGCAGGTATTCCAAAAGAGAATATAAAGGTTGTAGGGCGCGGTGAAGAATATCCTGCTATTGTAGATGGTAAACCGATAAAAGGGTCTAGAGAAGAACAATGGCTAAATAGACGTGTTGTAATACACATTGTACAGCCATCACATTGTTGATAATAAGAAATTTTAACGTCATTTTATGTTTACTTAATTTTGCAGTATGGGTTCTGTGTAACGTTTTTCACACGATGCTTCTTTTTGTTTAGTAGGTTTGTAAGCAAGCATACTTGCGATAAGTTGAGGTATTTCGTTTGGGGATTGTTTTTTTTTATAGGCGAGTAAATTATTTCGGAATGTTGTAAGAAGTTCTTTATTACTGAGTACCATTTCAACTTGTTTTGCAATAGATGTCTTTCCTGAAATAATTCCGCCAAGCTGATGTTTTGTAATGAAATGATGATTAAATTGTTCCCAGCGTAGTATAGTTGATGTTGCATCAAGCATGGGTGGTATATTGCTGTATATAGTTTCGCATACGCTGACCGAACCTGATTTTGTTATAATTAAATCAGATATATCCATAAGATCTGAAATTTGTTGGGTGAATTCTATTATTGATAAAGAAATATGATCGGGTAAAGGTATAGTGCTAATCAGTGGGCTGATAGCCTTGTTTTTTCCAATACAACAAATTAAGTGGGTTGGGGTGGTAAGCATAGCTAGTTCTTTAACAAATCGAGACATATTATTAGAACCTTGTGTTCCCATAAGCAAGAGAATAACTGGCTTATCATCTGGAATATTAAATTTTTTATGTATTTGTGCTTTGTTTTTATCTTTGAAAAAATCTGTACGAAGTGGAAAACCATTGATAGTGATCTGATTTTGGCTGATACTAGCTTGTTTGGTTATACGATGAATATCTTCATCATCAAATGCAAGAGAGAGCTTAAAATTTGGATGATTTGATCCATTGAGCCGGTAAAGAAATGTTGTTGTATCTAGATCGGTTGGTATGAGCAAAAAAGGGATATTCAATTTTTTTGTTGCAAGTAAAATATCTTGGTTGATAATTGGAATAACGGAAATAACAAGATCAGGTTTTTCTTTTATAAAATAAGTATCGAGAATTTTACCAATTTTATTAGAGCGAAATGCAAAATAATGTTCCCCAAAGTTATAAAGTAGATTTGCTAAAAAGTACCATTTTTTTCGAATGAGGTAATTGTATATGTTTTCTCCATTTATGTGAGCGAAGATAAAAGACATAAATGGATCTAGAGATTTTAAAATATGTTTAAATACAAGGACTTCTTTTACATCATAGGTACTGCAAAGATAGGTGTTTAGTGCATTGCTTACTGAAATATGGCCGCCCCCACCAGTACTAGTGAGGATAAGTACTTTCTTCATTACTACTACTCCCCTAATTTCTAGCTCTTTATTACTTATCCTAATGTAAAATAGTGGTAAAAAACAAGCCTTTGCGGAAAATGCAGAAATTGAAGGCCACCACTACTTATCCTTGATGCAAAACACTTTTTCTATGGCGATGCGATGCTACACATTGGAAAACTTGGCAAATTGAAGACCTGAACTTTAAATTTTGCCGAGCTGTTTTTTGGCTTCAAGGAGTTTTTTTTGTACTCTTTTTGGGGAGAAATGATATGCATAATTTAGAAATTGACTCAAATGTAAATAAAAGTGTATGCTGGGATAAATCGGTAGGGGAATATAATAATAAGCTGTTAGGAATTTAGTAATTTGATTTAAGATAGAAGAAAAAGGAAAGTATGAAAATTACAGAAGAAAAAAGGTATGAGAAATTAAGTCCATTTGAGCTCAAAAACAAACTTCTTTCTATGGCACAATCTAATGCTGAAAGAATGATGCTCAATGCAGGTCGTGGAAACCCAAACTGGCTAACAATTGAGCCGAGGGAGGCATTTTTTCAATTAGGTTTATTTGCCATGGAAGAATCGAAAAGGCATTTGCTTAGGCCCGGATTTGGAAGCCCTGCAGAAAAAAAAGGCTTAGAAAAAAGATTTGATGAATTTTTAAAACAAAGTGCAGATTCTCCTGGAGTTCCATTTTTAAAGAAAGCAGTAACCTATGCTCATAAAGAGTTAGGAATTGCACCAGCACATTTTCTCAGTCAAATTGTAGATGCAATTTTAGGAGATCATTATCCAACGCCAGATCGAATTTTAGATTTTAATGAAAAAGCGGTTCATTCATATATTAATCAAGAGATTTTGGGTGGTGAGGAATCTGGAAAATTTGATTTATTTGCCACAGAAGGTGGTACCGCTGCAATGGCTTATATTTTTAATAGTCTCATGGAAAATAAAATTCTTCATAAAGGGGATACTATTGCATTAGGAACACCCATTTTTACACCTTATATTGAGATTCCTCATTTAAATGATTACAAATTTGTAACAATAAAAGTAGAGCAAGATGAGAATGAAGAATGGCAGTATCCAGATAAAGAAATAGAAAAATTGGCAGATCCTGCAATTAAGGCCTTCTTTCTTGTACATCCATCTAATCCAACATCAGTCAGCATAAATCCAAAAAGTTTTGAAAAAATAGCCGATCTAGTAAAAAATAAGCATCGAGACCTTATAATCCTTACAGATGATGTTTATGGAACATTTGTAAATGGGTTTAAGTCTCTTGCTGTAGCTGCTCCTCATAACACAATACTCGTATACTCTTATTCAAAATATTTTGGTGCAACTGGGTGGAGGCTTGGCGTAATTGCAATTCATGAAAATAATATTTTTGATAAAAAAATATCAGAATTACCTGATAAAGATAAACAAGAACTAAACAAACGATACAGTACCATAGCCCTTTATCCAGAAAAACTTAAATTTATAGAAAGAATGGTAGCCGATAGCCGAGCAGTAGCTCTTCGCCATACTTCAGGAGCTTCAACACCACAACAGGTTTTAATGACTCTATTTTCTATATTTTGTCTTATAGATAAAGAAGGAGAATACAAAAAACTGGTACAGGATATTGTCCGTAAAAGATTTGAAACTTTATACAATGCTATTGGCATTGACTGTCCAAAAGATCCTTATGGTACACATTATTATACTATAATTGATATTCCTAAACTGGCTAAAAATAGATATGGACAAGAATTTGCCAATTATCTTGTAAATACTTTTGAACCAATTGATTTTGTAATGAGATTAGCAGAAGAACGAGCAATTGTTCTCCTTGATGGCGGCGGTTTTGATGCTCCAAATATGTCTGTTCGTATTTCACTTGCAAATCTTCCAGATGATGCATATGAAGAAATTGGTAAATCTATAAGTTGGCTATTAGAGCAATACTATAACCATTGGAAATCAAAAAGATAGGGAAAGTAAGTAATGATGTTACATAATATATTTGATGATATCGCGACAGTTTGTCGTAATTACCCACAAATTTTAATATTTCTTTCACTTGCGATTGGGTACTATGCAGGGAAAATAGAATTTTTTGGGTTTAAGCTTGGATCAACTGCAAGTGTCTTGCTTGCAGCAATAGTTTTAGGTCAGATGGATGTTGAAATAACTCCATTGATAAAGTCAGTTGCATTTGCTTTATTTATTTTCACCATAGGCTACAAAGTTGGACCACAATTTTTTGGTGGTTTAAAAAAAGATGCCCTTAAATATACGGTTCTTACATTTTTTGTAGCAATAGTTGGTCTTGTAACTACAATCGTATTAGGTAAATTTTTTGGTTTTGACAAAGGAACAACAGCGGGGTTTCTTGCTGGAGCAATGACACAATCTTCCATAATAGGAACAGCTGAAGATGCCATAAAAAACTTATCTATTTCCAGTGCACAAAAAGCTATTTTAACTTCTAATATAGCTGTATCCTATGCTATAACGTATATTTTTGGGGTTGCAGGGCTTATTCTTTTTTACAAAATAGTGCCAAAATTTCTAAAGGTAGATCTCAAAGATGAAGCACAAAAATTAGAAGCAAAACTATCCGGGGCAACGGCTACCCAGGCAGCCATCGATGATTTTAATAAGCACCCTAGCATAAGAATTTATCGTGTTACAAACAAAAACATAGAAGAAAAAAAAGTAAGTGATGTGCAAATCTTGCTTCCAAAAAGAGTAATCATAGAAAAAATTAAACGTGGTGATAATTTAATTGAGCCTAAACCTGATATAACAATAAAACCGAATGATTTAATTGCGGTTATTGGAGATAGGGAACAAATTATCGATGTTAAAAATATTATTGGGCCTGAGATAGATGACCCTGCTTTAATGGATTTGCCTATTGAAATAATAAAAATTTGTGTCACAAAACCTCAGGTAGAAGGAAAAAAATTAGGAGAAATACTTAAAAAATACGGCCAGCATTGCTTTATAAGCAAAATTACGGAACAGGGACATGAACTACCTCTTAAGAAAAATATGATTGTTTATAAAGGTAATGTTTTGCATGTAATTGGTTTAAAAAAAGATGTAGAAAGCTTTGCTAAAAATATTGGTTATCTTGAAAGAAAAACTCATGCTACTGATTTGGTAATTGTTGGATTAGGATGTTTCTTGGGGACTTTGTTAGGTTTGGCGGCTATAAAAATTGGAACTATACCGCTTACCCTCGGAATAGGTGGAGGCATACTATTAGCAGGTCTATTTTTCGGTTGGTTGCGATCTTTATATCCTACCTTTGGGCAAATTCCGAATGGAGCTCAATGGATACTTACAGACTTGGGGCTTAATCTATTTATTGCGTGTGTTGGCCTTACAGCAGGACCGAAAGCTATTCATGCGTTGCAAGCCCATGGCTCAACATTATTTTTTGCTGGTGTTGCATTAACTCTTTTACCTCATATTTTGGGTCTCATGTTTGGTAGAATAGTTCTTAAGTTAAATTATATTCTCCTTTTAGGAGCACTAACTGGTGCAGGAACAGCGACGCCATCATTAAATGTGTTAAAAAATGAAACTGATAGCTTAACGCCTGTTCTTGGATATACCGTACCGTATGCGATAGGTAATTTTATACTTACCATTTGGGGCACAGTTATTGTTAGTCTTATGTAGACAATCTGATGATTAGTTTTCTAAAAATCTGCCTGAAGTCGTGAATTAATAACAAATGCAGTATGTCTTGATTTTAGAGGCGGCCTTATTATCTGTGCATCTATGGTTAGATGTAAGGCTGGAGTAATTTGAATATTATAAAACGCTTCAAAAGCATGTTCAAATTTATTAAAAGCTACTTTTTGCATCATGAGATCTCTGCGAAGTTCGGAAGAAATATGAGTTGCTGCGTACCCGATGCCCCATTGGTCATAGTAGCGGTTTCTCGGTCCCCCGTAGCTGCCAATTCCAATGCTATAAAACTGGTCGATCACATTTCTATCTTTTGGTGCCCATCCAGCACGACCAAAAAGTAAGATTCCTACTGGTGGCAAGTAGTTACGATAAGGTACATTGTCATTGTTTCTATTTACCCACACATACTGATCAAAGTTCATTAACCAGGCATAGTTATTACATTTTTTTGGAATAGATATTGTCCCAATATTTTCTCCGATAAGATGTCGTTCATCGATATCGTAACTGGTTATTGGTTTTTTTGAATGAGCATATATTAATCTATAGTTTCCAGATAAATTTTCACATATAGTAGGCGAAAAGGTATATTGAATACAATAAGTTGTGTTACCATTAAAGGCAGTGTCAGAACCTGATTTGTTAGCTTTTCCTTCAGCGTCTGCAATAAAAAATAAAATTTGATTTTTTTTGTTAGGTATCCAGACGGGTAACAATCCCAGTGTTGTATATTTAGTGAACGTATAAATAATTGGATTGTTTACAAGCCCTGAATATAAAAATTGAAATCGACTATTATTGGCAAAATTAGTTGCATCAATAGGTCCGGTAGCGTCAATTTTACCTACACGAAAGACAAATTGATCCGATAAAAATTGTGCAAGTACAACTTCAGATAAGGTTGTGTCTGATTTGCCTGGTGTCGGCACTCTGGATCTAGAGTTAGCAGCCAAGAGAGATCCTACATCATCATTGATGCTATCCTTTACCGTCCAAGAACTTTCTGCATGGAGTAAAAATGCGCCTCTGGACCAAATTCCAAGCTTACCGGTGTCAATAAGCAACCAGTATTCAGCATTTCCATTGTAACGCAGGTACCCATGTTTTGCTCCTCCTGTAAGATTTGAACCTAAGAATTGAAAGAGGGTTGTATCAACATATATACCATGATTTGCAAGAAGACTGCGAAACCCATTAGGCAAACCTAATAAATAAGAACGTTCAAGAATATTTCCATAGATGGTATTTGTATCACCGTAAAATTTGGGATAGTGTCGTAAGGAAAACAAGTATCCCTGATCTATTGATTCTTTTTTTTTCTTTATACTTGATTTGTTGGTATTTCTTGCACAGCTTTTTGATATAAGTAATTTTGCATTTGAACCTGTAATACAAATAAATAGAGATAATATAAAAAATTTTCTACTCATCTTAGCTTTACCTTTTATACAATTTATCTAATTTACAAAGTGCCTGTGCTTAAAAACTGTAAAGATCTCTTATAAATCATTCGTGATAGAAACAAGACCTCGTCAAATTTTAGAAAGATCTGATCTGGTTAGATGGTATATTCTTGGCCGCATCTTGTAAATAGCAATTTTTTATTGCTTAGTTGAGTCTGTTTTTCTTGCCAATAAGTATGAAGTTTTTTAATAGGATTGGTAAGGGTATCCTTCCCTATAAAAAAAGTTCCATAATGTATTGGAATAAAACAATGAGCTTCAAGATCAAGAAAAGCATCAACTGCCTCCTTGGCATCAACATGAAGCTCCTTGTATGTATTTTCACCCTCACTTGTTGGGCCAATAGGCATTAGAGCAACATCAATGGAAAGGAAATCTTGTGCAATTTCTTTAAAATGGTTACCGTACGCAGTATCACCTGCAAAATAGATAGTGGTGTTATTCGCAGTTATCATCCAGCTTGACCATAATGATTTACGATAGCTTTCCAATGAAAAACGTATAGACCAATGATATGCTGGTAGGCAGGTAATTTTTATGCCACGATTGTTTTTGTTTAGTTCATTTTCATTCCACCAATTATTTTCAACCACATGAGAAAATCCCATACTTTCTAGCAGTTCTTTGTTCCCTTCAGGTACATAGACAATAGGGTTATGTTTTTTACTTAGCTCCAACAGTGTATTAGTATCGATATGATCGCTGTGATTGTGAGAAATGAGAATTATATCAATTGATGGTAAATCCTCAAGTTTGATACCAGGATTCATAGCTCGTTTGGTTATCGTGATTGGCCCTGCCTTGACATCTCCAAAAATAGGATCTGTCAATATATTAAAACCATTTATTTGAATTAAAAATGAAGAATGTCCAATCCAAATAATTTTGGGTTCGATAGAGTTCTTTTGTGGAACAACGAAAGTTGGTTTTAATATTTTGTTTGCATTTAGTGTTTCATTATTAGCAGGATACAACCAGGAAGTTATTCCTTTAACCAACCAATATGGCGAAAATATCTTTTTTACTAAAGATTTCGATATTCGTTTTAAATCGATGTGTTGGTAAGTATCTTCTTCAGAATAATAATAGCATCCATTTTTTTTGATGGCTTGCATATGAGCTGAAAGAGCACCAATTTGGTACATAAGCAATAGATATGCGCAATATCTCAGAATTGTCTTCTTGATGTTCTTCATATTTCTCTATAGGATTTCAGACTATGAAAGGTACATTTCGCTATTTAGAAAAAAAACATTTTATTAGCTTCTAATTTTGTAAAATTCATTGCTTTTTTTTAAAATAATAAATAATAATAACAATAATATAATTTCTGTGAATCTAAAAAAAGGAATACGTATATGGGGTTGATATTAGCAATATTATTTCTTCTGTGTGTTCCAACATGCTCATTCACTAAACCACGCAGCAAAATATTTACCAACGTTCGAGTTGTTAACTTATTTGCTAATAACTTAGAAGCAAAAAAAATCTTTGCATCAGATAATGTAGATATTGCTGGTGACCTAGATGCATCAAATGGAAATTTTTCTGGGGATCTTTCTGTAGGAGGGAGCATTAATGGTCAAGCATTGGTTAATAGTGATGGGTCATCAACTGTCAATGCGGTAGCTCGATTTGCAAATACGTCTGGCACACGTATAAAAAATTCATTAGTACTTGTTGATGATATAGGTAATATCCAAATCGATGGTATTACAAAGAATGGCATTACTATTAGTTGGCCATCAACAACTGGTCCAGCTGGTCATTTTTTAGAAAGTGATGGAGTGGGTAATCTTGTTTATGGAACACCAGCTGGAGCTGGAAATGTATCAACGGTGGCTCCATTTGGAACCAATAATGCACTGTTGACAACCGATCTACCAAATGGAACTGAAAATGTTAAAGATACAACTGTTTATGTTGATGGTAGTAATAATATAACAGGAGTAAATGCATTAACGGCAAATACGGTAAATGCTCCTACACTCAATGGTAATGCAACAACTGCTACAGATTTTACTGGATCTTTAGCAGGGGATGTTTCAGGTACGCAAGCTGCAACAGTAGTAGATGAAGTTGGAGGACAAACTTCTGTTAATGTTGCCTCTGCTACCATCGCTGCAAATGCTGCTACTGATACCAATACACCAAATACAATTGTTAAGCGTAATGGTTCCGGTAATTTTATTGCGGGCACTATCACTGCAAATTTAACAGGAAATGTAACAGGAAATCTCAGCGGTAATGCTACAACAGCTACTAATGCAACTAATGCTACAAATTTTACCGGCCCTTTAACCGGTGATGTTACCGGAAATCAATCAACTACACAGGTTATCGCGGTTGGAGGGCAGTCTGCTGCTAATGTTGCATCTGCTACAGTTGCTGCCAATGCTGCTACGAGCAGTAATACTGCAAGCACGATCGTTAAACGGGATGGTTCTGGCAATTTTAGTGCGGGAACTATCACTGCAAATTTATCGGGAAATGTAACAGGAAATTTAACAGGAAATGCAGATACTGCTACAAGTGCAGTAACCGCAGGTACTGCTACAAATTTTAGTGGAGCTTTAACGGGGGATGTTTCTGGCACGCAAGGTGCTACGGTAGTAGACACTGTTGGAGGGCAAACAGCTGCTAATGTTGCCTCTGCTACCATCGCTGCAAATGCTGCTACTGATACAAATACACCAAATACTATTGTTAAACGTAATGGTTCCGGTAATTTTATCACAAATAAAATTAATATTACTGGTAGCATTATTAATGCTACTGATGCGGCAACAAAAGATTACGTAGATAATGCAGCGAGTACAGGTATTATTCCAAAAGAGCCTGCCTTAGTTGTTGGTTTAAATAATATCATATTATCAGGTACACAAACTATTGATGGCGTTGCACTTTCTGTAGATGATCGTGTGTTATTAGTAGGGCAAACTGGTCCTATCGAAAATGGACTGTGGCTTACTCAAGTAAGTACGTGGACACGACCAAATGATTTTGCTTCGGGAAATACTGCAGGACAGGCATATGTGCTCACTACTTCAGGAGCTACGAAGGCAGGTACTGGTTGGTTGTGTAGCACTCCAACAGCTGTCATTGATACCGATTCTATTGAATTTGTACAATTTACTGCTCCAGGGCAAACAACTGGTGCAAACGTTGGTACCGGTGTTGGTCAAATATTTAGAGATAAAACAGGTGTTACCCTCAACTTTAAAACGCTTGCAGAAAACACACACATGGTGATTACCAATAATGCTGATGATGTAACGATTGGAACAGATGCAACCAGTGTTAATACACCAAGTACAATTGTTGCGCGTGATGGTACCGGCACCTTTGCAGGAAGTTTAACAGGAGCAGCTTCACAAAATGTACTTAAAGCTGGTGATACCATGATTGGTAATCTTAATATGGCAACGCAATCACAAGTTCGTTATCAGGATGCAGCTGGTGGAGAATATGTGGGATTACGTGCGCCAGCAGCGGTTGGCAGTAGTTATACCGTAGATTTACCAGCAAATCCGCCAGTGGCTGGTCAGTATTTAAAAGCACTATCGTCATTCGCTACCACATGGACAGTTGTTTATGCACCACCGGCGTTGACCAAAACGTATTATGTTACACTTATTGGTGACGATAGTAATGATGGTTCACTATCTGCTCCATTTAGAACGATTAAACATGCAGTTAATCAAGCCAATGCAGTGGCAAGTTCAAATAATCGAGTAGTTATTGATGTTGGGGCGGGTACTTTCATCGAAGACAACTCAGGAGGTCCAATTACGATAACTGCGGATGGCATTTCTATCAAAGGAAGCGCTCAGGTTGGTACTATGGTAATTCCATCTACCGCATCAATCAATCTTTTTGATATAACAGTGGTTCTTGTAGAATTAACCAATCTTACCTTGCAAGCAAATCCCGGACCATCCTCAACAGCAAGTGCTATTAATGTCACTACAGAATCTTTCGGGTCGCCGCTCTTTAAGGAGCTCGACATTTTCTTCTTTCAAACGGGCATTAGCGCAAGTAGCTTATCAGGAAACCCCGTAATAGTACTGAAAAACAGTATACTTGTCGATAACGAAACCTGTATTTCATATACCAATATGCGATCAATTATACAAAGCAACATTTTTGGAGGGCAATCAATTAATGTTCCAGCGAATAGGGGAATATATACAACTGGAGCAGGAACCGACATTGCAATTTTAGATTGTTTTTTTACAGCCTATGATAACGCCATAGATATAAGCGGAGGTTCTCACATGCGTGTGTTAAATAGCAATATTGAGATAACAGTAAATGGAATTGTATGTTCGGGTGGAAGTAAATGTCAAATAGTAGGAGCTAATTTTAAAGAAAATACAGCTACGAGCGTGAATTTAACTGTAACAGGAGTTGGGACAAAAGCTTATATAGAAGGATGTCTTTTTGATTGTGAAGATGCAGCAGATGTTTCTCGAGGAACGGCTATAAAAGTAACAACAGGAGCATCTCTTATTGCCAGCGATATTACCATCGAAAAAGCGGTGCTTGGTATCGAGTGCGGTGCAGCTGGAGATACAAATACAACAGTTTTGCAAGCATCCAGTGTTAATTTAATAGAATGCACAACGAATATAAAACAAGTTGGTTCCTCAATAATGCATTTTGTGGGAGGTACTTTTGAGGCAGATAAATTGGATTTCGAAGATGCTACTAATATTCACATTTCAGCATTTAATAGTAGTGATCATGCATATTTGGCTATTGGTGATTCTACAGACGCATCTCATATCCTCTATCAAGTATTAAATGGGAAACCTTTACCTCCAGGGCTTTGTTATGAGGCTGATTATTATGGTAATAAAGGCACAGTGTATAAAAATCCAAATGGTGATCCAACATTTAATGGGACACAAGCAGCAAGTAATAATGCTCGTTATTATGTTATTACCGGCGACCGGACAAAAGAAGCAAGTGTAAACCTTATATCTGACACAGGAAATGTCGGAGTTGATGATAATATACGCGGATGGACAATTGCGAAACGTGGTACACAAGCTGATTTAGCATTTACATATACTAATAATGATACATCAGGCCTCGCAGCCCGCGGAGCAAATAGTGTTATGCAGTTAAACGGTTTTGACAATCAAGTAGAATTTCCTACTGCAACTAATGCGCCATTACCTACCAACACGACAGCAAAATTAGTATGGGCAGGCGACACAAATTTATACCGCGATTCAGCCAATACTTTAAAAACAGATGATGATCTTATTATTGATGGTCTTACCGCAAACAGAGCAGTTGCTACAGATGTCAACAAAAAACTTTCCTCCAGCGCTACAACTGACACTGAATTAGGTTATTTATCTGGTGTTACATCTTCCATACAAACGCAGATTGATGGTAAGGTTGCTAAGGTAGGAGACACCATGACGGGAACACTTATCTTACCTGCAGGAACTGCAGCAAGTCCATCGGTGAAATTTACTGGAAGCACTAACACGGGTATTTCTGCTGGAACTCCCAATGTACTTTCTTTTGATACCAGCGGCAATGAACGAATGAGTGTAAGCGATACAACCATCACGGCAGCAGTAAAATTAGTTTTAAACACATTACTATGTAATCAAGGGGTAGAAGTAGTAACAGCAAATACTGGTGGCTCGGTTACCGTTCTGAGTTCAACATCTATCTTGTTGTTAAAATATACAGGAAATGTTAATAACTATACCATTACGTTCCCACCATCGCCAACTAATGGACAATTATTTACCATTGTAACAGCGAACACTACTCAGTGGATTAATATAATTAATACTGGAGGTGTAGGTGGTGCTGCTATTGTCAATCCTATCACTCAATTAGAAGCTGATGCTGCTCCAACCGCAACTCAAAATGGAGCTTCAGTCACGTATTGGTACTATTCCCCTGATAATACATGGTATCGATCTGGTCGAGGATAAACTAGCGCTTGCTTTTGTAATATGTGCTTCGCTTTTTACTTCTTTTGTGTTTACTAAATCGATCAGATTCCCATCGCGGTCTATCTTGTTTATACCGATAGGTATCTTCAACAAGATAGATTTTATGCCTTTTTTCAGTAATAGGTGTTTTAAGCATTGCTTTTAGACAATCAGCTAAACGGCTTTTAGGAATCGAAATAAAGGTTTTATTTCTCAGGACGCGAACCTTGCGTGTTTCTTGCGGTAGTAATTTGCAGGTAGTGTAGAGGTAGTTGCGTATTATTTTCTCAGTAAATCCTGTATCTTGTCCAATTTCCATGCAAATTTCTTGAGGTTTGCTTGTGATATCGGGACTGATCTCACGCACATCTTCATGAATAATATCCTTGAAAAATTTGTCTTCAAGCGCAATTACTAAAGCATGTCGGATTTCCTCTTGCGTAAATGAATCTATGAGAGTATTAAGGGCATTATGAACAGCTGGAAATTTCTTGTCTGTTTTCTTTGATTGTTCAATAAAATCTGAAACGGCACCCATTTTTACATTTATAATTGTATCAAGAGGTGGGATGGGGATTTCTTGCAAAGTTGTATGTGCAGTTTTTTCAAGTTGCTTGATTCGATACAATTCAGAAGGTGCAACAAATACAATTGCTATACCTTTTTTACCTGCACGCCCAGTTCTTCCAATGCGGTGTATATAGCTTTCATGTTCATCTGGTATAGAAAAATTAATAACATACGTGAGATTGGAAACATCAATACCACGCGCCGCAACATCGGTTGCTACTAAAATATTAAAATCTTTGTTCTTAAATCCTTTAATAACCTGATTGCGTAGCGCCTGACTCATATCACCATGAAGACAGTTTGCCTTAAATCCTCTACTTACGAGCCGTTCCATTATTTCACTTGTAAGAATTTTTGTTTTACAGAAGATAATACCATAAAAATCTGGCGCTGCTTTTATAAATCGTGCAAGAGCGGCTGTTCGATTGCGCATAGGTACTACACAAAAATATTGTTTAACCTGCGGACTAAGAAATTCTTTTTTTTCCGCTCTTATCAAAATGACATCTTTCATATGTGAGTTGATGAGTTGTTTAATTCCAGGTTTACTCGTGGCTGAAAACAACCAAATGAGACGATCTTTTGGGGCGTGCTTAAGGATGCTGTCAACTTCTTCTTTAAATCCCATATCAAGCATAATATCTGCTTCATCAAGGATAAGTACCTTAAGGGACTTAAGTGACATTGTCTTACGGCGTAAATGATCATTAAGACGCCCAGGTGTTCCAACGATAATCTGAGCTCCACGTCTAATATTTGCAATCTGTCGGTTTATTGGCATGCCGCCATAAACAGGCTCTATAATAATGTTGGTTCCTCGAGAAATATCTCTAAGATCTTCATAAATTTGTAATACTAACTCACGGGTAGGGGCAACTATTAGCCCTTGAACGGCTCTGAGAGATTGATCTATAGCATGAAGCAATGGTATGCCAAATGCGATTGTCTTTCCTGTACCGGTTTGTGCTTGAGCATGAATGTCCTGTTTTAAATCAAGAAGAAATGGAATGACTTTTGCTTGAATTTCAGTTGGTTTTGTCAATCCAAGTGCATCCAGAGATTTCTGAATCTCAGGAAGTAATGGTAAGTCGGCAAAAGTTTTCATAAAAATTTCTTTCGTTTAATAATTTTTGTTTAATCTAACAATAGGAATGAACAACTTTCAACTGTAAATAACAAAAAAAGTGAAGTTGTTACATGTATAAGGTTTTATATACTTTGAACTGGGTATACTGACCCTCATAAACGAGCCATTTTAATTTAGGAGAATGAATTATGAGAATATAAGGGTACAGGTGAAATTCGGTTTTTATATAAACTAATCTTATAAAGTATACTATATTTGAGCTTTTTTTCAATTTAAACCGATAAAAAGATTGTCCTGCTCGCTGAAGCTTTGATTGCCTTTCATTTTTATCTCTTTTGAACTATTTCTCCATTAAATAGAGCTACTTCTTATGTCTTTTCAGCCTTTACGTATAGGTTTGGCCCCTTCATTTCAATGTTTTCTTCTTTTCCGTTAGCAATAGTATCAACTATTTCAGTGGCAATTTGGAGAGCTTTTTCTTGATCAAAACCAGCTATATAAGGCGCACATCCCCAAATCCAATTAAATAAATCTTTTTTGGTTGCAAAAAAATAAGAAGTTTCTTCTGCTTTTACAATGATGTTTTTAAATCCAGCTTTTTCCAGCATATATTTATATTCAGCTTCAGTTTTGGTATTCCATTTTTCTTGTCCTGCAAATATATCACTCCAATAATCGTATGTTGCTATATCAGGTTGACGTAGGGCCATTAACGCAATAAAAGTTCCATTAGGTTTCAAGGCAGTAAAGATATTTTCTAATACTTTTTCATGATTAGAAACATAATGAAGTGCAAAAAAACTTACAATCAGATCGAACAGAATATCAAACGTAAAATCTTCAGCGCCAATCTGTTCAAATGACATATTTTTAACGTCCGCAAAACTCTTTTTTGCTTCTTCAATCATATTTGCAGACGGATCAATTCCAATCATACTTCCATGAGGAACTCTCTTTGCAATGTCATAGGTAATTCTGCCATCACCACAACCGATATCTAAAACAACTTCATCGCCACGAAACGAAAGTTGATTAATAACATTCATTGCATTTTCATAATGAAGTTGGGAATTCAGTTTATAATGCTGTGCGTCCCAATCTTTATACATGCAATTTGGGCCGAATATCCAAAGAGGAAAAAATGAGAAAAGAAGAGCATTTTTCATCACCACTCCTTGACAGGTAAAAATAACGTTAGGCTAAAAATTATTACAAGAACAAGCTATAAAAAACATTTATTAGAAGTCAAGGAACCTTTGAATAGGAATAGCTATGATATGCTTCATGCGAGCCACTTTTTAAGTTGTTTGTTTTTGGTTAATTATAACCAATTTTTAAGGGTTTTTTAACCTAAATTAATTTTCAGATAAGCTCTAAATATTTGACAATAGTTGTTTGTAAAGATATATAAAAAATAGTGACTTTTTTATAAAAAATGGAAAGGAAGAAGCTTTTATGAATAAAAAAATAAAAATATTTCTACTCGCAAGCTGGTTATTTTTTCCATCATTTTCATGTTTATCGATAGGATGGGAATTACCAGCAACAGACCTTTCTGATGAGACCAAAAATGCATATAGGTCTCAGGTTGCAATGGATAGTGCGGGAAATGCAGTTGCAGTTTGGCGAGGATTTGATGGTAGCAAATATATAGTACAAACAAGAAGGTATGATGAAGCAACAGATACGTGGTCAGCGGTTACAAATCTTTCTGCAGCTGGACAAAATGCAGATGATCCTCAGGTTGCAATGGACGGTTT
>SOKE01000006.1 GCA_004375875.1 Candidatus Babelota bacterium | reverse complement strand
CCCAAGGGGATTTGAACCCCTGTTTTCGCCGTGAAAGGGCGATGTCCTAGACCAGGCTAGACGATAGGGACTTTTGAAATTATGGTGAGCCGCGTTGGGCTCGAACCAACGACCCTCAGCTTAAAAGGCTGATGCTCTACCAACTGAGCTAGCGGCCCATGTGTTTATTATCTATGTTATCAAATTAAAAAAGGAAAGTGAATTTGCTATTATTCACTATTAGAAGGTATAGAGAGAGAAATGTATTGTCAAGGAAAACGCCTTTTTTTTACCTGAAAATGCCATTAAATAAGATTAACTTGGCAATATAGCAATAAATGAGTACCCCGAGAATGTCCATTAATGTTGCTAAAAAAGGACCTGCAGAGAAAGCTGGGTCAATATTTAGGAGTTTCAAAACAATCGGAATACAGCTCCCAATAACTACTGAGACCAGCACAATCACGCCAAGCGAGGCGCCGATGACAAGGCTTTCAATTGGGTCTCCTGTTGTATAAAAGACACGGCCAAATGCTACAATACCAAGAATGAGGGCAAGCATGAAGGCCATGAAAAACTCTCTGCGTAAGAATCGAAAAATATTGGAAAGCCGTATTTCTCCTGAAGCCATTCCTTGAATTACAACGGCCGAAGTCTGGCTGCTGGTATTGCCGCCAGTACTAATAAGCATGGTTAAAAAATAGAGTAAAAGGCTATAATGAAGGGTAGATTCATAAGCAATCTGAATAGTTGTGGAGAGTGATTGGGCGAGCAAAAGAACAATGAGGATATAGCTTCGTTCAAATAAGATACGCCAAAATGAAGTTTCAAAATAAGGATATTTCAGCGGAGCCAATGCAGATATTTTTTGGACGTCCTCACTTGCCTCTTCAACAATAACATCCATAACAGTCTTGGCTGGAATGACTCCCAGCAAATGATTACGATTATCAATAACAGGAGCCGTAGTTAATCCGTAATGGATCATTTTTTTTGCTACAGCTTCACGATCTTCATCCGCGTCGACCACTAGTTCATTTTTTCGCATAAATGAACTTATAATGCTTTTTGGGGGCTCAAGGACTAAATCTTCGAGCTTAATGAAACCAACAAGATGATTCTCTTTATCAGTTACATAGATGCGCTGGTAAATATCACGGCTTAATCGAAGACGTTGTAAGATATTTCTACTTTTTTCGACCGAGAAATCTTCTCGTAAGCTCAGTATTTCAATGTCCATGATGCCGCCAGCTGATTCTGGGTGGAATTTCATCAAAGAGATAACCTTTTCCCTAGCTGTTTTATTGAGCAATTTAAGATATTTTTTCAGATCTTCATCTGAGAGCTGGTCAAAAAGATCGGTTAGTTCTTCTGCGGGCAAAAGGTTAAGGGCTTTTATCTTATCTTCCTCACTAATGAGCGAAAAAGCATAAATTTTTGTAGGATCGGAAAGTTCCTCAAAAATAGCAAGCTGGAGCTTGGGGGGTAACGCTAGAAAGAGCACTCGAAATTCATCCCTACTACAGTCAGCTAAGAATTGAGCAATATCTGCCGGGTGAAGCGAAAGAAATTCTTTCCATAGAGATTTCCCTAGTGGAGAGTCATGTTTTATGACTTCCTCCAGATGTTCTCTGATTTGATTTAGAATTTTTTTTGCTTCCATAGCATATCCCCGTTATAGCAAACTTTGAATGTCTGACAGTTTTTCTACCACTTGGCTGAATCGCAATAACCTTATCTTAACTCGGATATCCACCAGATTGGACTAATGGGGTAGTCATTGAGATCTTAATTTTCTGCTATACAATATACTTATAAATATACTTATAATAGAATGCTGTGTTTGATTTATCAGGAATGACAGTTATCTATTTCAAGATTATTTTCATAATAAATTATTTAAAATCCTTTGTCCATTTGACTTTAAAAAAATAATAATTTACTCTAATAATATAATAATTTACCCCTAATAATAAGGGTTCTCTCTGATTATTTTGATCAATTAAGAAACTAATCAATAAAAGACTAAATAAGAAACTAATATAATAGAAGGATTGTGGATAAAAATGGAGATACTCACAAAAATTTCACCGAACAGTGCATTTACTTTTGTGGTGCCAGATGAATCTCACGGTATGCGTATTGATAAATATATTGTACAGCAGTTTCCTTTCTATTCCCGGAATTTTTTCCAGCAATTAATAAATGATGAACTTGTTAGGCTCAATGGAAAGATAGTATCTAAGCAAGGTATATTAATTAAGCCATCAGATACAGTAACTATTACATTTCCACCTGAGCGAAAGTTCGACGAATCGATTATTTCAAAGATAATGGCTGAAAAACATCTTGATGTAGAGGTTATAGCCGAGGAGGATCATTTCTTTATTGTCTACAAGCCAGCAAACTTGTTAGTTCACAGCCCTTGCCCACGGAGCAAAGCTGTTACATTGGTTGATTGGCTTTTGGTGCATTACAAGGAGTTGGCATCCATTGGATATGCTGATCGGCCATCTATTATTCATCGTCTGGACAAGGATACCTCAGGTTTACTCATTATTCCTCGTACTCCCTATGCCCATGCAATCTTTGGTGCTATGTTTCGTGATCGTGCTATAAATAAAACTTATCATGCAGTTGTTCATGGAAATCCTCCTGCTTTTGGTTCTATAGATTGGGCTATTGGACGAGATCCGAATAACAAGAAGAAAATGTCAGTTTTTTTTACAGCTGGTCAAAATACACGTGAAAATGTAAATAATGGGGTTGATCAGATCAGTTTAAGTGGAGGGAAAAAAATTCGAACTGCTTTAACTAATTATCGTGTTCTTGAATATTTCGATAATTGTGCGCTTGTTGAGGTTAATCTAGTTACCGGGCGTATGCACCAGATTCGTGTTCATTTTGCTGCAGTAGGGTATCCTATTGTTGGTGATCCTGTCTATGGAACTAAGTCAAAGTTGATTAAGCGTCAAGCATTACATGCACATACTCTTTCATTTACTTTTGAAGGTAAAGAGTACTCTTTTTCGAAAGAAGTTCCCGATGATTTTGCATGTTTATTGAAGCATTTTCGAAATTAGTAATAAAATTTTCTTGCAATTTTTTTTAAAACTTACTAGCATGAAGCGGGTTAAGAAGGAATTGTAGTAATGAAGCTTAAATAACTTCAGATTTTTTTATGCCTTTTCAATTAACAAAAAATTCTTCTCAAGTCTGATCTTTAGGAATTCTCATTGTTAAAACAAAGTTTTACTCAAAATTCGAGAATTGCTCAGAGTTCCTAAAAGCAGGAAGTGCAATTTCAGTTTCCTGGCTATATTTGTTACATTTTAGACAGGAACATACTATATTATTTTGAATTCAGTTGTTCAAAAAGTGTTTTTATAGATGTTAATGAACCGATTAATGAACTGGCCTCATAGGGAATTACAACTAGTTTATCGTTTTTACCTTTTGTAAGTTCAGGCAATGCTTTAATATATTGCACAGCAATCATATAAGGAAGTGGATCTCCTTTAGGAATTGAATCACGGATCATAGTTATGGCTTTTGCTTCAGCTTCAGTAATTTTGAGACGAGCATCTGCCTCACCAATCGCCTTAATTTTTTTTGAACTAGCTTCGCCTTCAGCACGCAAGACTTGCGACTCTTTTGCTCCCTCCGATTCTAAGATGGCAGAACGCTTTTTTCCTTCAGCCTCCAAAATAAGAGCACGACGATCACGTTCAGCGCGCATCTGTTTTTCCATAGCCTGGCGAATATCAAGTGGTGGATTAACTTCTTGAAGCTCAACACGGTTAACCTTAACGCCCCATTTATCAGTTGCTTCATCCAAGATCAATCGTAGTCGCTCATTAATTGCATCACGTGATACGAGCGATTCATCTAAATCCAGCGATCCAATAACATTACGCAGTGTTGTTTGCGTTAATTTTTCGATTGCTTCAGGTAAGTTAAAAACTTCATATATTGCTGACTTTGGATCAGTAATTTGATAGTAAAGTAATGCATTAATTTCCATGGTAACATTATCTTTGGTGATTACATTTTGCTTAGGAAAATCATAGACAGCTTCACGTAAATCAATTCGCGTAATTGCTCTGCTAAAACGATAATAACGGCGCCCTTCTACTTCTTTAACAAAACTCCAAAGTACTGTGCGTGGTTTATCAACAAACGGAATAATAATATGAGGGCCAGGCTTTAAAATCTGATGAAACCTTCCTAGACGTTCAATAATAATAATTTCTGCCTGATTTACCAAATAGAATGACTTTGCGATAAAAAGTGTAAGAAAAATAAGACCAACAATAAAAAAAAGTCCAAACCATCCAAAAAACGGTGAAATAAAATAAGGAACATAAATCTGCATGGAATCCTTTCTCTAAATATTATTTTGTGTTTTTTCAGAAATCTCGCTTACAATTACATGTGCACCCTGAGTATCAATAATCTCTACCCACTTGTTTTCAGTAATAGTTCTATTGTTGACTGAGTGTGCAAGCCACAAAACTCCAAATAAACTAATATAACCTGGTTTATTAGGTTCTATCGTTTGTACTACTAACGCTCGTTTGCCTTTTAGTGCATCTATATTCGTTTCCTGTTTTTTTGTAAAGTGAGTGCTTCGAGATCGTATCCATAGTTGTAACAGCAAAAAAGCTGCAATAGTTCCTCCAAGAAAAATGAAAAACTGCCCAATAGGGGAAGATATAAAAGGAGTGCTCAATGCAGTAATAAGTGAACCAAGGAAAAAAGAAAAGAAAAAAAAGAAACCTGGATTTCCTAGTTCAGCAATGAGGAAAAGCAATGCAACAATAAGCCAAATAATTATCATAGTTTTCATGCTGTTTCTTCTATCTAAGCATACAATTTCCCCTTAGAATAGGATAAAAACCTAAAAAAGGCAATAAAAATGGGATCAAATGGTTGGGAAAAAATCATTGTTGATTTTGTTCCTCATATTTGTTTAGAGTTATGTTAAAGGTTAAATTCAAATTAATGATGAAAATCAATGAATAAATGGAAAGAAATAGCAAAATTCATTTCAGGTGCAGCAACTATAGAAGTTATAAATCATGCTTCTTTGGCACTCAGTAATATACTAACATTACATTTTTTTGGATTTTTTATCTCAAGAACTACTAATTTAATAATTTTGATTGGGTGGACTTTTATATTCGTAGTATCAGTTTACTATGCATGGATACAAAAGTGACCTTTGTTTCTTAAGGTAATCTTCGTTTAAACTCCGACCTTTTTTCAAGGAGACTATTTTTAAGTTCAAAAAGCGTATTAAATCTTTCTCCTATTAGTTCCGTAAGTTTTTTTCTTTCACTTTTACTATCAACTAATAAGTTTTTTAATAAACTAGGATCAATAAGATATAAAAGATATGCATCATAATCTTGCTTTACAATTTCATTGCGGAAAAGTGACTCAATTTGTCTTAAAAATCTAACATATGCTTGATCGAGAGGAGTGTTAATTTTAGCATGACTTTCCATTGATTCTCTAACTCGATCTTTGATTGGTTTATATGACATTTTTAACCAATTTTCCGTCTTATATCCCCGAAATTCGGGATAGTTTATTGTAAGAAAATTATAGACCTTTTTTGGATCAACACTAACGTAAGCTCGATATCTATGCAATTCCTGAGCAGCTTCCGAAATATCTTCTTTATATGATCTATTCAAAAGATTATAAAAATCTTCGGCGTTAGAATGAGAAAGACGAACTTGTAAAAGAGTTAAACGGTCTATAATTTTAGGGATTTCTTCCAGATACCCATTAATTTTTCTCAAATAGGTTTGATTTTCCTTTTGCGATTTTAATAAGGTTTCTCCTTCTGAAATAAATTTATTTGTTTCTTTAATAAAATTATTAAGTTCGTTTATATATCTTCTCTGTTGTATTTGTCTGGAAATTTTCTGCCTTATTTGTGGAGTTTTTGCTTCTAATTTTATTGACCAGCCGAGAATGCTTGCTAAGCAGTTTACTGTTACGAGAAGGGTTAGGGGATTTATTGCAATTTTTATAGTCATAATTATTTTTCCTTAAAATTATAAGTTCTTTTAGATTAACCATACCTACTTCGAATTGAAAAAAGCAAGAATGTTTAAAAAAAGACAATTGGATTTAAGCAATTGATTTTTTGAAAAGGCCAAGAAAAAAAGGAAAAGCCAAGAAAAAATGAAAGGCAACGATTGATTCTCTCAGTACTTACGCACTTTTGAGTTGCTTGGAGTTTAGCGATTTCTCACCTAGCTTCAAACTACCTCTCATTACCTTTCATTCTCATGATATCAAAATAAAAACTTTAAATGCAATAGTTTTAAAAAAATTTTTTAAGATTTTGAATAAATTCTGCTCAGGAACCGTTTTTTCCCTTTATTAAAGGCCTTTTGCTACAGTTTTTTATTCGGCTTTGGCTGTCTTCGTATGATTACCAAGGCGTAAATCCTCGAAAAATAAAACTGTTTTTTATGCTGAATACTCTTAAAATACCCCTTTTTTATAGAGACAGCTTGGTATAAAACACAAAATCATGGTAAAATAATATAAATCATTTTTAATGATATTAAAATAAACTAGAAATAAATTGGGGGAACAGATGCAGTTTAAAAAAACTTTTCTCTTCACACTATTCATTGGTTTTATCTTAGCATGCGGATGGGGAAATCTTAAAAATAAGATAATCAAAGAAAAAACAGCTCAAACAAAACAATCGTGTGAATTAAAAGAAAATACTGGAAAAACAGCAGAACATAAACAACCAACAATTACTATATGGGTACATGGCACCCGTTTAATTACGCGATTTGCTCTACAAGAAATACTCTATGGTCCTGCAGGCATCAGCAATATTTGTGATATACCAAAATCCTGTCACATGCATAAAATTGCTCGTAATCTTTCAGCACTTGATCCTGATCGCTTTAAAATTAAGAACTTTTATCTTTTTGGCTGGTCGGGAAGGTTGGATTTTAATGAACGTAAAAAGGCAGCAGAAGATCTTTATGCAGCATTGACCACTATAGCTATGCAGTATAAAGAGCAACATGGGGTAACTCCTGTATTCAGGATTATTACTCATAGCCATGGCGGTAATGTTGCACTTAATTTAGCAGAGGTAAAAAGAGAACAAGCACCATTTACTGTTTCGGAACTTATTTTATTGGCATGCCCGGTACAAGAGAGGACGAAGAAGTTTGTTGAAGACCCCCTGTTTAAACGGGTATATTCTTTATTTTCGCGTGGTGAATTTTTACAAATAGCTGATCCACAGGGAATTTATAAAGAAAATAAGAATTATCCACTTTTTTCAAAGAGACTGTTTCCTGATCATCAAAAACTGTCACAGGCAGAAATAAAAATATATGGACGTTCAATTCTTCATAGTGAGTTTATATTTGGGCACTTTGTAAACAAACTTCCTGCAATTTTAAATGTTTTAGATAAAGAACAGCAAATGGGGGCTAAAGTAAGTAAAAAAAATGCTGAAACTGATTATGTAATTATCGATCTTAAGAAAAAACAAGTCAGTAAGAATAAAAGACGAAGAATAAGAAAAATAGTACTTACATAAAAAGGAATTTCTTTATATCAGTTGTTTTACTTTTTTTATTATTGCATGAGCATCAATATCACAGAGAGCCAAAAGTTCTTCCGGTTTACCAGAGCGCGGTAATTGATTGACCGCTAAGCAATCAATATAAATATCACTATTGCGCAGAGCATATAAAACTGCTTGACCAAGCCCACCTTCTAAGTAATGATCTTCTACCGTAATTACTTTATTTCCTGCTTTTTGGGCTACTGTTTTAGTTTGCGGGTATGGACCACCGCCGGGAAGAGCGCCGATGTCTATCGTTTTCCTAAAAACTTGACGAAATGTCGGAGGAGGTGAAATACGAGAATCGACACAACTATAATCACGACTATAGTCAGGATAGAACAGTTTTCCATTAACAAATTCCTCTTGTGAGTAATAGCCTGAAGTCTTGATATTTAAGGCCATTACAAGATCATTAAAATTTTGCCGCAATCTGACTGTAAACTCTTCAGCGCTTACCGGCGTTTGGCTCAGATCGTATAAAGGTTAGCATATATATAACAAGATATCTATAATATCCTAGGCTCTTGCCTAGCAAAAATTTTAATAAAAAACTCCTATAATCTTTGGATTATTGATCCAAGAAGAATAAGGGGGTTTATTATTGCAAGTGGTTGCAAATGCAAAACCGATAAAATTGACGCTCAAAAAATTGCTGAGTTTGCTTATAAAAATTACAAAGACTATGAACCTGTAATTAAAACTGAAAATCAAGAAAAATTGCAAGCTCTAGTCAATAGGAAAAACGATTTAACAAAATTTTTGATGGTTGAAAAAACAAGTCAGTAAGAATAAAAGACGAAGAATAAGAAAAATAGTACTTACATAAAAAGGAATTTCTTTATATCAGTTGTTTTACTTTTTTTATTATTGCATGAGCATCAATATCACAGAGAGCCAAAAGTTCTTCCGGTTTACCAGAGCGCGGTAATTGATTGACCGCTAAGCAATCAATATAAATATCACTATTGCGCAGAGCATATAAAACTGCTTGACCAAGCCCACCTTCTAAGTAATGATCTTCTACCGTAATTACTTTATTTCCTGCTTTTTGGGCTACTGAAATTATAGTATTAGTATCAAGTGGTTTAATTGAATAAAGATCGATAATAGAGACAGAAATATTTTCATTTTTAAGTAATTCATATGCTTTTAATGCTTCAAAAACAGTTATTCCTGCACCGATAATACATGCTTTATCTTTAGTACTTTGTCGTAACAGTTTACATCCACCAATAGGAAATTTTTCATGAGCACTATAAATGACTGGTGTTGCCATGCGTGTTGTTCGCAAATAACTAATACCCTTTGTATATTCAAGCATCTGGTGCACCAATTTATAGGTACTCACTGCATCACAGGGATAGAGCACAATAGAGCCAGGTAGACTACGCATCATTGAAATATCTTCAAGCGCCATTTGAGAAGGGCCATCTTGTCCAATTGAAACACCAGCATGAGAACCAACTAAACGTAAATTCGCAGTACCTATAGCCGCCATACGAATTTGATCAAATGCGCGGGTAAAAAAGGCACCAAATGTTGAAACGAAAGGAATAAAACCGCGCCGATTAAGACCAACTGCCATGCCAACCATATTCTGTTCAGCAATAAAACATTGAATAAAACGATCAGGATGTGCTGCTTCAAAAATTTCAGCAAATGTAGAATTTTTTACTTCACCATCCAAACTAATAATACGATCGCAGACATCACCTAACTTTGCCAATGTTTGTCCATATACCTTGCGCGTAGGAATTTCTTCATTATGTTTATAAGATGGGTCTTGCAACTTAATATCAATACAGGTTTTTGATTTTTCGGATTTACCTTTTGGTAGTTTGGGTTTCCATTTATAATCACCGTTATATGAAGCTGCATCGGAAAAGCGTTGCTTAAGCTCTTTCAAAATATTGGGAAGCTGTTCTTTTTTAAACGCTTTTCCATGAAAACTAAGTTTATCTTCTGCCTGCTCAACCCCATAACTTTTAAATGTTTTGGCAATAATCATTGTTGGTTGATCTGTATCTTTACGAGCTTTATCAAGAGCTTCCATAATTTGATTCATATTATGCCCATCGATAACAATGCTTTTCCACCCAAATGCCTCAAATTTAGCTTTATACCGATCAACATTGTATCCATGGATTGTTTCGGTACTTTGTCCTAATCGATTGCAATCAAGTACTCCAACGAGATTATGCAGCTTATAATAAGCAGCAATTTCAATTGCCTCCCATATGCATCCTTCAGTAATTTCACTATCTCCAAGTAGTACATAGGTATAAAAATCACGTTTATCCAATCGTGCTGCAAATGACATACCAGCACCAATCGAAAGTCCGATGCCAAGTGATCCAGTAGCTGCTTCTGCATACGGAAATCTGAGTGTTGGATGCCCTTCAAGCGTTGAATCAAGGTGACGATAAGTGAGCAAATCTTTTTCAGTCAATGCGCCAAGTTCTTTCCATACTGCGTATAAAATAGGAGATGCATGCCCCTTCGATAAAATAAAACGGTCATTATCGGGATTATCGATATGTTTTGGATCAAAATGCATCGCATAAAAGAATAATGCTGCAACTAAATCTGCAGCTGAAAGACAAGAAGTTGGATGACCTGAACCAGCATTTGAAGTCATACGAATTGACGAAACACGCAAATTATATGCTTTATGTTCAAGAAACTGTTTTAATTGATTCATACTAATTGCTCTATTTTATTTTGTTTTCTCCATAAAAGAATGGAATATTCGCTGTTGTAAAAAATAAAGGCCAGACATTTACTGGCCTTAGTCTACAGAAAATCAAAATAGTTGATAAGAAAAATGAGAATGTTTTATTTTTTTTTCTCTCTGTTTCCTTCTCCTCCACGACGCCAATTTTCCCTGCGTGCCCATGAAATCATTCGTGCAATGTTTACTGCACCATGGCTCATTCGTTTTTGTGTTGAATCCATTAATTTGCGCCAATAAGTTTGAATTCGTTCTGGAACACCATGTTTTGTATATTTTACTCCAGACTCTGGCTTATAACGATATATATCTAACTCTTCTTCTTCTGATCCTTTTTCTCTCTCTTCTTCTCTCATTTTAATTCCTCTTTTGTGCGCAATTAAAAATTTTCTTTCATATTACTGTAATAAAAACGATGATTGTAATGCAAGGAAATAGTAAAGAGTTAAGCACTCCGAATAAAAATTAAAGGAGCTACCCGCAACGGTAACTCCTTTACAAAATACTTCTATTGTTTTTTAGCTTTTTTGTTATTAAAGCACCTTTCTTTTACTTTTTCTTGCTTTTTTCTCTTTTTTCTTAGTTAGCTCAGTAATTGCGCTGAGTAGTCCTTTTTCTGCCTTCTGCAAATTTTCGTCTACCTTCTTCTCATAGACATTAGTCACGGTTGTTTCAGTTTGCTGTCCATCTTCTTTAGAAGCAGAACTTTTACGAATCTCAAGAATTGCAGCCACTAGCTCATGTATACCCTGAGTAATCTTTATCAAATTATTCATTCCTTGATCATCTATTTTTGTACCTAGTTCACTAATCGATTCCTGAATTTCACCTATTTTCTGTCCGTTTGATTCAGACATTAGTTTTGTGTGCAATTCCTTATTCGTTTGAAAGTTTTTATATTCTAGAATCGCAAGTATGCCAATTCCTGTAATTACTGCTGCCTTCGCAGTATAATTGAGAATATCTTTGAATTCTACCCTCTTTATCTTTTGTTTTGCTACATCAACCTTATCTTTCAAAGATGTTTGAGAATCCTTCCACCACGATGCATGTAAATCCATCGCAACTACAGAAAAAATGAGTAGCAACATTCCTGAAGAAAGCTTCTTACTCATATAAATCTCCTTTCTTAAAAAAGGTACACAACTACTACATCCAACTCATCATAACTAAAAAATTCAATTTAGTGTAATCACAAAAATAAAAAATAAGCAAGCTCAAAAATTAAAATGTTTGAAACGGAAGTGTACCCACTCAGAACCTATTTTGATGGAATTGTTCTTTATTCACTTTTTCTCTTTCCCTCTTTTTTTTATTTTTTTTTCAGGGTTTGGAGTTTCTTTTTGAGATTTTCTTTCTGCTTTCGGATTTTCCAGGCTCGTCTTTATTTGGTTAATATCTTTCCAAATTTTATCAAGCTGCCGCTGTATAGGCATGAAAGTTTGTGTTATAATTCTGCCATCCTTTTCTTGTACTTCAGTATGAGGATAAGCCAAACACTCGCGAGCCTCAGCAATAAATTGAGCGATTTTTTCCTGACCAATCAAGTTCCCCCGTATTGTTGAAACTTCGTTTTCAAAAGAAGCCATTCTCTTCAGAAAAGGATTTATTAAAGACTCAATTCGTGTTGCACCTTCGTTAAGGGCATCACGTATCAACTTAAATTGCTCTTTTCGGTGCCTACATTCTACTATTAACGCTACACCAATCACTACTATTGCTGCTTTAGCCGTATAATCGAGAACATCGTTGAGAGTTACTTTCTTGATTGAATTTTTTATCTTCTGTCTTATTGTAGCAACCTTTTCAGTTAGAGAGGCATGCAAATTGATGGTGCCTGTAGAAAAAATGAGCAGCAATATTCCTGAAACAATTTTCTTACTCATATTAAAGTCCCTTTGTTAAAAAGATGATTACTTAAATTCAAAGCATCACTAAAAATTACACGCTAGTATAGGGGAAAAATTAAAAATAACAATCATAAAAATGAAATTGCAGCAAAATTGAATAACAGAATTTTAATTATACAAGTAAGCACCTACGTACAATTAGTCATATTTGAGAATATCATAAACTATAAATAACGTTTTTCTTTTGTGTAGTTTTTATGATAAAACTAAGAACAATCGGAGCAATAATAAAATTATTTCCTGCTTCTTGATGAAGCTGTTTTTTGTGTTTTATCTGCTTCAGTTTTTTCTTGTTTATCCCATCCTACAAACCTGCCCAGAGCATCTAAATTAGCTTCCTGTTCGTCCATCCTATTTTCGTGATTAAAAATTTTGAAAGTATGATTAGAAAGAGAAAAGTAAATGATATCAATTTCTGTCTTTCGCTGTCTTCGTTCTACTATTAACGCTACACCAATCACTACTATTGCTGCTTTAGCCGTATAATCGAGAACATCGTTGAGAGTTACTTTCTTGATTGAATTTTTTATCTTCTGTCTTATTGTAGCAACCTTTTCAGTTAGAGAGGCATGCAAATTGATGGTGCCTGTAGAAAAAATAAGCAGCAATATTCCTAAAACAATTTTCTTACTCATATTAAAGTCCCTTTATTAAAAAATGGTTTAAATTTAAGGCATTGTTAAAATCATAGGCTAGTATAGGGGAAAAAGGTTAAATTAACAACCATTTTTTCCTTCTATTCAAGATAAATCAAGTGTTTTTTAGCCATGAAAAAGTTCCAATCTAGAAAAATGATAAAAATTAACCCAACCAAATCATTGATAACAAAATTCATCTTTGAGTATACTAACCTCATGTAGAAATATTTTTCAGAATAATACGAAAAAGGAAGTTACTAATGAATGTCAATTGGGGAAATGGCAAGGAACGATTAAAAACAGGCATATACCTTGCTTCCAATAGTTTTGCATTTTTATGGAAACATAAAATTCTTCTTTTGTATCTTGCTGTTGGTATTGGAACGTATCTACTTATGCAAATGATTAGCTACAATGTTGGCGGATGTGATATATTTTTAATAACAGATATTCAAGGAGTTGGTCCTCTTTTTGATTTATCACGATGGCATCACTATCTATGGCTTCTGATTCTTACTTTTATATATATTTTCCTTTCAACATTTGTAACGGTTTGCCTTATTTATCATGTCAATCAACTATTAAGATATAAAAAAGTTACCATTAAAGAAACTGTTATGCATGTAGCAAAAAAATTACAGCTTATTCTTGTCTGGTCAATTATTATCACTGTTTTAGCTTACCTGATACAATTAACGAGCAGCTTTATTTTACAGCCAAAACAGTTTTTCAATCCTTTAATGCTATTGATAAGCGTACTTGGTCTTGCATGGACTTTAATTACATTCATGGTATTGCCTATTATTGCAATTGAACGGACAACTATAGCAGAGACTTTTAAAGAATCAAAAAATATTGTTATTGCCCTGTTGCCAGAAATTATTGCTGGTGAATTATGGATTATACTTATAGCTCTTTTAGCTATGATACCGTTTGCTATCCCGATACTACTATTGCAAATGAATTGGCAAATTCCAAATTTTCTGATCCTGATCATAACATTCCTTATTTTTACCATTTGGTGGGTGATATCCACTGTGCACGTCATTTTCAAAACAACCATGTATAATTACTACATTAAACCAATTAAAGAACTAAATGCACTCAAATATCCTCGTTTTTAACGTAATTAAAAAAAATGACAACAAAACATACTTCCATTAAAGATCATGAAATAGAATCTCTCATTCAACAAGAAATCCAACGGGAAGAAACAACAATTAACTTGATTGCATCTGAAAATTATGCATCAACAGAAGTCTTAAAAGTTCTTGGATCTGTACTTACCAACAAATATGCAGAAGGATATCCTGGTAAACGTTATTATGCAGGATGTACCATTGTTGATCACGTTGAAAAATTGGCTATTGAACGCTGCAAAAAACTATTTGGTGCTGATCATATAAATGTACAACCCCATTCTGGCTCACAAGCAAATATGGCTGTCTATATGACTGCCCTTAAACCAGACGATACCGTTTTGGGAATGGGATTGGCAGAAGGTGGTCATATGACGCATGGCCATCCTAAAAACTTTTCATCTATTTATTACAACGCAATTCAATATGGAGTAGATCGAGAAACTGAACAGCTCAATTATAATGCTATCGCTGAACTTGCACACAAGCATAAGCCAAAATTAATTATTGCAGGTGCTTCAGCCTATTCACGGAGTATAGATTTTGCACAATTTGCAAAAATTGCAAAAGAAGTAGGTGCTTTTTTTCTTGCAGATATTGCTCACATTGCTGGTTTAGTTGCAGCTGGCTTTCATCCAAGTCCAATTGAATATGCTGATTTTGTTACCAGCACGACACACAAAACATTGCGAGGACCACGTGGTGGTCTTACTATGTGCAAAAATAGTTATGCTGCAGACCTTGATAAAGCGGTGATGCCAGGAATTCAAGGAGGACCATTTATGCATGTAATTGCTGCAAAAGCGGTCTGTTTTTTAGAAGCACTACAGCCATCATTTAAAGAATACCAACAACAAATAATTGCCAATGCAAAAGCCATGGCACATGCATTTCAAGACCTTGGGTATCGTATTGTCAGTGGTGGAACTGATAATCATCTGTTTATTGTTGATGTGCGATCAAAAAATATTACAGGACGACAAGCAGAGCACGCACTTGAAAAAGCAGGCATTACCGTCAGCAGAAGTTGTATTCCTTTCGATTCTCAAAAACCGTGGGTTACTAGTGGTATTCGCATCGGTACTCCAGCAATTACAACCCGTGGTATGAAAGAGAAAGAAGTTATTGAAATAGCCCAATTAATTGATGATGTGCTTGCATATGCTGAAGATGAAAAGTATTTAGAAAAAATTCGAAGAAAAATATTAGATTTTTGTAAACGTTATCTATTGTATCAATAATTGATCAACAAGGTTATCAATTATTTCTCGGGCAGATCTTTTGCTAAATCATAGAGAATATTTTTCTGTGATGATTCCCAATATAACCTTTCATGCCTTATCTGATCAAGTTGTTCACGTGATATATTATTGTCTTTTATATATTTTTTAAGATTCTCAAGTGTTTTATCTCTTTGAGTCTTATAATAGGTAGCATCGGCAGCCTTTTCAGGATCTATCCATTCTTGAATAGTAGGTGATCTTTCTATGATTTTTTTGTTAATATAATACGCTATCAAAAAACTTGGTATCCCTGTTACCAATGAAATAAACCCTGTTGCGTAAACTAATTCAGAATCTCCTTCTGGAGAACTATAAAAAATAGTTGCACCAATACTGACTGCAAGGATCGAACTGAACAACAATGGCTCTATAATTGCCTTTTTAGATAAGGTATTTATAGTAGCGTGGTAATCTTTGTCATAATGTTTGAACTTTTCTAAAGCATTTGTAACTTTCCAATAGAGACTATCATATCCATATGATATTGGAGAAGCAAAGCTTCCAAGAAATAAACAGACAAAAGTTATTTTTTTTAAAATCATTAAAAATCCTCCTATTTAAAAATCAACGATTTTAAAAATCAGTGATTTAGAAATCAAACGTTAGAATAGCTCCAAATGATGGTGAAAGGGCAATACGTTTTCCATTAAACGGTACACGTGCAAAAAAACTTACTGTAGGAATTACGGTAGCATCTTCACTCATATGATAACCAAAATCATAATCTGTACGAACAAGCAGTTGATGTGAAGTCCATTCTTTCAAGCTTTCTGCACTATTAGCTATTTTATCTGAAAAGCAGGTAGTTTCAAGCCGTAGGCTATCATCACCATGCTTAGTGAAGCGATATCCAATATCAAGTGTCAACCCACCTAACAATTTAAATATTCCTGCATGGAGCGTAAATTGTTGAGTTAATCCGTAATCTTTATATGCACATTCTTTTTGCAAAAGAAGGAGTTCAGTTTGATCGAGGGCAGTTTTGATGCGCCGTACTTTTTTATTGCCAAACAGATGATTTAGTTCAACATCAAATCCTGCTCTAAAATAATCTGCCCAAACCAAATCAAGGCCACCTCCAAACATAATTCCCCAAGCACCATCATTGCCAAAAGCCAAAGCAAATATTTTATCCTCATCCTGTTTGAGTCCTGTTGGCAAACTTAAGCCGAGACGTGCATCGATGATAACATTTTTGAGCATGGGTTTATTTTGCTTAAAATTTCCCTGCCATTCGCCTACCAGGAGAGCATCGCCAAGACCAGTCCGACGCCAGCTGCAAATATCAAGACACCCTAATTCTCTAACTCGTGCAGGAAAATTATTGGTAAGATTTTCACGAACAACAGTATCACCAAGAGGGGTTAAATTTTTCCATAAAACGTTATCAAGTTTCATTGAATAAACGGGAATATAGATTCCAAGAGAAATATTGTATGGGAAAAAATAACGAGCAGCGATAGTTGCCCCAATTGGTTTAAGTTCACCGTCAACACAAAAATGACCACGACATCTATCATCATCGCCAAGACGAGCACGTAATTTTCCTATCGGTGTTTCTGGATCACATCCGTTGAGCATAGCTAATGCATTCTGATCCCTATTCCAAATACGCAGTACATTAACTTTATTACGACATAAATCATAACCGTTGGATTTTAATCCTGCTTCTGCCCATGCAAAAATTTGGATTTTTTTATCTTTTCGCACTTGTGGGCGTAAGAAAATATCAAATGGTTTGATGATATTCATCGCAAAAAGAGAAGTAGGAAAGATAAAAAGAACGTAAAGTATAAGTAATGGGTATATCTTTCGAATCATATCGCTGTCCTTATTTTTTTCAATTGTAATAGCGTGTAATTGTATTACTCGTTAATCTTTAATCCTTCATTTCCTGCTAATAACCAAGAACCGGTAGCTGAATTTCGTAATAAGGGGAGCAAGAAACAGGCTTCAGACATTGTTATTGGTAATGATGGATTTTTATCAGCCAAAAAGCGCAAACCACTTCGTGCTCCTGGCCCCAATAGATAAATAACGGGAGCATCACACAAATAACGATTTATTTCATGAAAAAAAAGTGCTCCATCCGAAATAATCCAATCCCTAAATTGTCCAAAACTTACAAAATATGATGGAATATCTTTGACAAATAAATCTGGTAATGGGGATATTGTTTGATCATTTACTTGACTGCCGATAACTGGTTGAACACTAAAACGATTAACTTGTGCTCTATTTTTTCCTATAAAGGAAACAAGCGCATAAACAGTGCCACCTTCAAAGCGTGCTACATCTTGTTCGCGGCCAGTTTTTGAGAGAGCTAACAACTGGATAATAGGAACACATCCTTCAGGGATAGTAACGAATCGCCACCCTCCACCACTTGTTACCGTTCTTATATCTAAACCATTACCGATACGAAATAATCCATCACTTGTTGCAAGGAGTGCAAATTTTTCAGATACAATAAGATCAAACAGAGTAGTTTGAGCGGTAAAGTTTACTTCAGAAGCTGCAATAGTGGTAATAACAAGCACATTGGTTGCAAAATTACTTTGAAGCAAATCAATACGATCAAGTTTAGTATCAGTAAGTACATACAGAAAGTTGTCATCATAGACCAATTTTCGCACGTGTTTATAAGAACCAATCAGGCTGAATCCAGTTCCTTGTTGCAAACCAGAAAATCCTGAACCGAGGCCTGGAGGACTATCCCATCCAGCACCATCAGCACGTTTCAATACTGCTAAACCTTTATCTCCACCAACAAAAAGCCACGCCTGTGTTCCTGCTTGTCCTATTTCAGCAGCATTAATGAAACCAATTGAATTAAGTGCACCACCAGAAATGATCAGCACCCGCGCATCTGCTGTAGATAGATCGCGATCGATAGTTCCATTAATGAAAACTTCTTTATTTGTTTCAAATATTTCACCTACTGTTGGTACAAAACTTCCATTAGTTGTACTGGTTTGAACCAATGCAACGGTTTGGCATCCGGTTGCTATCAATAAAGAAATGTCATCTAAACCAGTTGTAGTGGCAGGCATATCAAATAAACCATGAATACCACCACGATCGCGAGGAAATGCTCCATTAAAGACATTTGCTAAAGGACCCAATCCGTTGTTATCTCCCTGTCCCCAAAATGTTCGTTTAACTGTATTAATGGAATCTTTATCTTGACCAGTTAACAAGATCATGTTTGCAGTTGTTGCATCAAGTGCTGAACCAAATACAGAATCTTCAACTGAACCACTCACTCGCTGCCATTCAGTCCAGGCTTTAATGCGTCCATATTGATCAAATAATGCACGGGAATAAAAAACACCCGGTCGCTGCCCTGTATCAGCGTTTGAAACAACTGCAAAAACAGCATCATCTTTTACAAAAAGATCATCAATATCACCAATTGTAAGCTCTCCACCACCAACACGAGCGGGTATATCAGTATTGATAACGGCGTCATCAGATGCTGTAGCTGCAACGCGAAAACCACGGCTCATGAAACTATACGGTTCTTGATCGCTAAAGCGATCTTCGGGAAGGGCATCCTTTTTTGCTAAGGTACCATGAATGTCGGGATTGTTTGGATCATTTACTAATGGCAGTGCAAATACTGAGCGTTTTGTGTTTACAACACCAACATTTCCACCAAGTACAATTACATATTGCAAGGAAGTACTTGTGAGCATTGTTCTTACTTTGTGCAAAGAGACTTCTATGTTCGCTCCAACAGCACCAACAATTTTTTTATCTTTATTTGTTCCATTAAATAGGCTATCGGGACCAATAGCTCGAAAAAGAATCAGATTATTGTTAACTGTGCCAATAACAAGAGCCTTTACACCATCATTAGCACCTGCACCTGCTTGCAATTGTAATGCTATATACAAAAGTCCGAGATAATTATCCCAATGCATATCTATAGCAGTGCTTGTAAAGGTAACATCACTTCCTATTTGAATTTGTGGCGTACTTTTATCAAATGCACTCACACTTATTTGATTAAATCGAAAAAATTCTTTTTCTCCCTCTTTAACGAAGTATGCCATCAGCAAAGCAATTCCGCTTCCCGGCTCACCAAACGAATCACCGTTATTATTTTGTACAGCAGCACAAACATAACCACCTCGTTCGGAATTATTAGATGCCAAGCCAATTATACCGTTGGTTACCTTTTCTTCTGTTGTTATAATACCTGCTGTTTGTAGTACATCTATCCGCTTATCAGTAAAATTATCGATAAAATATGCTTTGCTTGGATCATTATCTGGAACAACTACTGGTCTATAATACTGTCCCAAAAGGGTAAGAAGTCTGATAGGAGCGTTATACAATGGGTTATTAGTATTTTCAGTTCCATTAATAAAAACTTTTTGTTGAGTAAGCCCAAAAAATTCATTTTTTTCACGGGGGAGAAAAGCAAGTGCGTATGACTTGGCACCAGCAGTGCGGGCACCAACATAAAAAAAGTCACCAAGTCGGTCCATTGCCCATACAGAAAGTGGTTGATTGAATGATTGTTGGGGATTTTGACTATCTCCCTGAATAATTCCTGCACTATAGATAACGCAATTGAATAGAAAGGGGAAGAATATCAGTAAATATTTCTTATTAAACGTTTTAACCATTATGTTACAGTCTCCTCATCTATCAGATATCACTTTTTTAGAACTACCCATAATAAAAGCCACAGGTATTTAGCTTAAGAAATTTTCAAAAAACTACCAGAGAAGAGATGAGAAAGTGAGTATACATAAAATAAAACTTATTTTCAAATGACAAAAGCAGGGATATATACTGGCATACAGCCTATTTTTGTGATATTATAATCCTTGCTTATAGAATTTTATAAAACGATTAATAGAAGTTGATATGCATTCAAAAGTTTTTTCAGCCGCAATCATTGGTGTTGATGCCTATCCAGTCGAAGTAGAAGTTGATGTTTCATTTGGTCTTGTCAACTTTTATATTGTTGGTCTTCCCGATACTGCCATCAAAGAAAGCAGCAAGCGTATTCAAACAGCATTAAAAAACAGTGGCATTCGGCTGCCAGCAAAACGTATAACGGTTAATTTGGCGCCGGCAGATTTAAAAAAAGAAGGTACTCTATTTGATCTTCCTATTGCCATTGGTATTTTATTGGCAGCTGAATATCTTGAATTGAATCCTCTTTTTTTACAAGAAACAATTTTTTTTGGTGAACTTTCACTTGATGGAGGAATTCGTGGTATTAAAGGAGCATTGGCTATTGCTTATGATGCACATAAACTTAAGAAAAAACGAATTATTTTACCACAAGTAAATGCCGCTGAGGCTGCGCTCATTAAAGATCTTGAAATTATTGGGGTGAATACAATAGCTGAATTAATTTCCTATTTGCGCACAGAAATAGCAATTGAACCAGCCACCTATTCCCTGCCAAATCTTCTTAAAAAGCACCATTTTAAAAGCAGTCTCGATTTTGCACAGGTCAGAGGACAACAACAAGCTAAACGTGCATTACAGATTGCTGCAGCAGGGCGTCATCATATTCTTTTTATCGGTCCGCCTGGATCTGGCAAAACTATGCTTGCCAAACGATTGCCAACAATTATGCCACCGCTTTCATTTAAGGAGATGCTTGAAACCAGTAAAATTTATTCAATTAGCGGAAAATTAATGAATAAAAGGCTCAAGGTAAAACGGCCATTTCGTAATCCGCACCATACAATTTCACAAGCAGGACTGGTTGGTGGTGGTTCATATCCCCACCCGGGTGAAATAAGCTTAGCACACAATGGTATTCTTTTTCTTGATGAACTTACCGAATTCAAACGTGATACACTCGAAGTTTTACGTCAACCAATGGAAAATAAGACAGTATGTATAGCGCGTGCTCAGTATACTATTAGTTTTCCTTCTTCTTTTTTGTTGGTAGCAGCATTCAATCCATGCCCGTGTGGGTTTTGGGGAGACAAAAAACGTCACTGTTCATGCTCGCCGAATCAGATAAATCGGTATTTGGATAAACTTTCTGGTCCACTTCTTGATCGCATTGATTTGCAAATTAATGTTCAATCAGTTGAATATACAACAATTAAAGGAGAAAAAAGAGACGATTATAGTTCTGAACAAATGTATATAAATGTGCAGAAAGCATTCAATAAACAACATGAACGGTTCAAATCATCTGCCTTATGCAACAGTACCATGACATCCGATATGATTGAACAGTATTGTGTACTAACACCAGCAGCTGAAACGATACTAAAAAAAGCTTTTGACGTGTTATACCTGAGTATGCGTGGGTATCATAAATTATTAAAGATTGCTCGTACGATAGCAGACATTGAAGATAAGGATATCATCGATGTACCACATATTCAGGAAGCACTCATGTATCGCTGCCTCGATCAGACTTTAGAGAGAGGAAAAAGATGATTGTAGGAATCGGTATAGATAGTATTGAAATAGAACGTTTTTCACAGTGGCATACCTATGCACAAACTACTCTTGAGCGTATTTTTTCATCACAAGAAATCGATTATTGTTTAAAGATACCAATCAAAACTGCTGAACGTTTTGCTGTACGTTTTGCTGCACGCGAAGCATTCTATAAGGCATTATGTATAATGGCATCAGATCTACACTTTCCATTTTTAACGGTATGCAAGAAGATTAGTATAGAAGTTGAAGCCCTTCCAAAATTAGTAGTAGATTGGAATTCTCTTCTTTATACACAACGCAAAGAACAATCATCTCTTATTCCTTATCTTTCAATGAGCCATAATCAAACAACAGCACTTGCCTTAGTAATCATAGAAAAGGGTGTTAATCAGATTTGATTAAGCAAAAACGGTAATTGAAAAAGAGATATCTTTAAGTTGCATTAATTTTGTTCTGATATGCATTCCACGCCATGGTGCGATATTGTTTTGCTGTTGCCTTTATATCTTTTGCCCCTACAATTCCACGTCCAACAATAATAATATCTGCACCATCAATTATTGCCTGATCGGGCATTTTGTATTGTTGTCCCATTGAATCATCATAACAATTGATTTTTATGCCAGGAATAAAGTGAATATATTTTGATTCCTCTACAACCTTTTTCCTACAAATAAAACCGATTATGGAAGGAAAAGTACGAGATAATGCTACAACTTGTTGAGTATAACCCTCACAGGCCAATGTTTCTTTGCTGCTCATTTGTGCAAGAACTATCAATCCTACAGGATGGTCAGGTAAGATAGCATTTTGCAATACCTTTATAATGTCGGGGCCTGGAAGCATATGAACTGTTATTAAGTCGGCCCACTTACAAATATTATAAAGACCACCACAAAATTGGTATTTAACTGTGCTTCCAATATCGGCAAACTTTCTATCTTCAAATAACAAAAAATTATGCTTTTTAGCTAATGACTGTAATTGCTCAATTAAATCCCAATCAAAATCAGCGATAATATCAATATGAGTTTTGAGTATGCAGATTTCCGGACCAATTAAATCAGCAATTTCAAGTAACTCTTTTTTTGTAGTAACATCGGCTGCAATGGCCAAATTTGTTTTCTTTTCTTCCATAAGAAGAAATAATCGTTTGGCAACCTCATTTGTACATGCAGAAGCTCGTTGGTGATATGGTAATTCCTGAGCGAAAAGCAGTTTAGGGTTGAAAAGTGAGATCTGATAGAGTAAAAAGAGAGTGTACGCGATAACCCTTTTCTTCACAGAATTTTTTCCCTCTTTGCATTCGATCAACAATTACAATAATATCGTGCACAGATAATCCTTCAGCTTCAAGATCAGTAATTGTTTCCATGATGCTTTGCCCCGTTGTTATAACATCTTCTATTACAATACATCTACTTCCAGGTGTATAAATGCCTTCTATCTTTTTTTGTGTACCATAATTCTTTGCTTCTTTTCGACGCATAATCATTGGTATATTATGAAACAGTGATACACCAGTAGCAATTGATAATGAAGCATAGGGAACACCACAAATACAATCATATTCTAATGGTTGTAATAAATGCCAAATATGTTCGATTATTAAATGCATAATAGCTGGATAGGAAATGATTCGGCGCATATCAATATAATACGACGAAGAAGCACCACTTTTGAGTGTAAATGAACCATGTTGTATCACATCTATTGTATGCAATTGTTTAACTATTTCTTGTTTTTTTATTTCCTGTGCAAGCATTGGATTCCACATTGCACCTGTTGCACACATAACTGCATCTGCGCCAGCCTGACGGTATTCATTATAATCACTTGGAGTAGTTACTCCCCCTACTCCTATTATCACAAAGTTTTTTTTCAATTCATCTCGCAATTTTTTTATACGCCTTACCATGTCAAGTCCCGCCCATTTAATGGCTTTCCCACAAATACCGCTTGAGAGTCTTCCCGGTAAAGCGTGCGATCCATCTTCCTTTCGTACTTCGGCAGGAATAGTATTGATGACAGCAAACCCTTGTACAACATCAGATAATTGGGATACAAAGGTTCGCAGTTCATTTTCATCGTGAAAATATGCTAGTTTGAGAATTATAGGAGAGTCATTTAGAATCTTTTTGACTTCGGTACAAATACGATAAACCAGTTCACTATCATGACACAATAATGTTTTTTTCCCTTCATTTGGGCAACTTAAATTAAGTTCTACTATGTGCGCTCCCGTTTCTTTAACAAGCTTCGCCCCACGCTTCCAATCTTCAACAAAGTCATCTATGCCTGTGCCGTCGTCAGTTCCCTGATAACTCGCTATCATAATTTGTCCAATACCTGCTGATTCGACAGCTCGCTTCATATCAGGTTGCCATATCTTTGGATTCTGGGAAGGAACTCCAAACGAATTAGTGATAGCAGCAGGAAAAGTAAAATCTCTATCCATTATCAAGCCTTTTGATGCTTTTTCAAATGTTAAATCACCATCAACAGTGACCGGTATAATATTTGGATATTGATGGCATGGATAGTATCGAGTACGAACTGTTTTATAAACGGATAAGCTATAATTATAACGAAAGGCGGCTTCTACGAATTTGCTATTGATAAGAGGGCCAGAAGCTATACCAAAGGGAAGGTTTATTTTGTATCCAAGGAATTCATATTGAGAGTTTTGTGGATCTCGTAAATCGCGAGAATCAGCAAAATAACCAAAGGGCCCCCCTTGATTATTTTGTTCATAGCTTTTATATGGACAATAGAATGGTTCTTTGAAAGTTTCAATTTCTCTCGTCGTTCTATTATCTGAACTATCTTGATCCATTGCATATATCGTTTTTCCATTCAACACAGACAAACTAATCATCATTAAAAAGAAGATATTACTTATCATATTAACCTTTCTCTGAAATATTTAATTAATCTAAAAACCGTGATTTTGCACAATTCAGTCAAGTCTACTCAAAATTTAGATTAGATCAAAAAATATTTTATTCCCTTGAACTATCTCAAGAGCTTCATAGAAGAAGAAAAACGAGCAAAATATTGCATTTTTATAAAATCAGTAAATATATTAATTACAGAAAGTTTTTTGTCTAAGAATCTAAATTTTATAAAAGGAGACTATAAATGAAAACACAAAAGATAGCTTTATTAACAACATTTTTCTTTGCATATTTGTTTATCAATAATGGATTATGTGCACAACCGTTGGCAACTCTCGTTGTGATCAACAACACAGATAATAATCTCTCACTAGCAATCAATGGAGAAGAAAAGAATGTTGGAGCAAGATATTCAACCACGTACTTACTAAAACCCTATGAATTGTATTCATTAGTTATAAAGGACGTAGTTATCAAGGGTAAGAAAGCTGATTTACATATAAAAGATATTAAAATAACATCAGATGGAGGCGATCTTACAATAGAACCTGGTATGAAGATTTATTTGGACACCGAATCAGAAGGCAGAAAAGAACTAAAAGCAACATATGAATAACTTTACTCATCTCTTCTATGACAAACAATTTAAATAATGTTAAGATAAGATCTTAATTTGTGCATTATCAGTTTAAACAGTAAATCTTCTTTATGGCACGCATAAAACAATTACCCATTCATGAAGCACAAAAGATCGCTGCTGGCGAAGTAGTTGATCGTCCAGCAAATGTTGTTAAAGAATTGATAGAAAATGCCATTGATGCGCAGGCAACACAGATTTCTGTATATATAGAACAAAGTGGTAAAAAACTTATTCGCGTGGTTGATAATGGCTGCGGTATGAATACAGAGGATGCACATCTTTGTTTTAACCACCATGCCACCAGTAAAATAACAAGTATCAATGATTTAAATTCGCTTACTACCTTTGGCTTTCGTGGTGAAGCACTCTCTAGTATTGCATCTGTGAGCAAAGCAATTCTATCCACTCAAGAAATTGGTGTTCAATCTGGTATTACATTTACATTAGAGCAAGGTATTATTAGAGAAGAACAATCTATTTCACGTCCAGTCGGAACTGATATTGCCATGCACGATCTCTTTTATAATGTCCCTGCACGAAAAAAGTTTTTAAAAACGCACGAAACAGAATGGCGCCATATTGTACAGCTTTTTTATTCGTTTTGTCTTGCGTACCATTCTATTCATTTTATTCTTTATTCTGATGGTAAACAACTCTATAATTGTCCTCCAGTCAATGCCATTATGGATAGAGTTGCTCAGTTATGGGATCATCATCTTGTACAGAACCTGCTTGAATTAGAGTCCATTCCAAAAGAAGAAAACGAAGTTAGTGTTAGTGGAGTAATATCGAATCATTCTTATTCACGATTCGATCGCAGTATGATTTTTTTATTTGTTAATCATCGGTGGATAAAAAATTATCATCTTTCACGTGCATTGCTGCGTGGTTATGAAAATGTTTTACAGCCTGGACATTTTCCTGTTGCGCTTATTTTTATCTCAGTTGATCCAAGATGTGTTGATATTAATATTCATCCCCGTAAAGAGGAGGTAAAATTTTTACATCCACGCATCATTGAAACAAATCTGCAAAAATGCATAAAACAAAGGCTTCAAGCCTATCTTTCCGAACATCTTCAAAAAGGTTCATTAAAATCTGATCTGGCATACCGAGCAACCATAGAGAATAGTTACAAATTTATACCGAACAATCGAGAAACTTCTTTACCTTCATTCGATTTTAATAAATCAGCCTTCATAGAAACGTATGAAACTGAAGATAGTAAAAATAGTAAGGAAGAAAAAGAAGAAGTACAAGCAAACATACAACAGAATAAAAAAACTGACTTGTATTATTACGCCATCAATAAACAGGAACAAGAATATGCAATTATTGGTCAATTGCATAAAACATACATTCTTTTGGAGCAGAAGGATGGGCTTTTTGTGATCGATCAACATGCAGCGCATGAACGTATTTTGTATGAACAATTTTCAAAACGATTTGAAGAAACCGTACCCGTTAAGCTTCTTTTCCCTCAGGTTATAAAATTAAATACAGATGATTTGTCTGTCATTAAGTTTCACTTATCTCGTTTTACTGAAAAAGGAATTGATATCGAACTTTTTGGAAATGATCAATTAATTGTGCATGCAACTCCCGTTCATCTAAAAAATGTTTCTCTCGATGACCTTGTTAAACAAACGGTGAGCTGGATTATCGAATATCAACATCTTGAAGAGCAAGAGTTGCACAAAACACTCAATGAAAAAATGCACGCAAAAATGGCATGTTCAGCTGCTGTTAAAGCTGGCGATGAACTAAATATGCAACAGATGCAACAATTAATTTATGATCTTGAAAATACAGATAACCGCCTAACCTGCCCGCACGGTCGCCCTACCGGGTGGCTATTACCCCTATCTGAAATTAGAAAAAGGTTTAAACGCGATTACCGATCCTCCTCTCCTTACGCAGCCAATTTTCTATAGGTATAACTTAAAACTGTTGCTACAAATGATGTTCCAAAGAATAATCCAAGCATTCCAGGTAGTTGTGAGATTACCGGAATTAGAAGAAGAAGACCAAATAGAGGCCAACCATGATCTTCGGTAATTTTAAAACTTCTACGTAATGAATCTATAATTCCGGCGTTTTTATCGACAATGAAGTATGGGAAAAAGATCAAGCGCAATCCAAAATAAATACCAGGAACAACAAGAAGTATCAAGCCTATCGCAACAATGAAGAAATAAATAATACCTGCAAGGAAGCCTTTTTGAACTAACCCAAAGCAAGAAAAGAGCAGATTTACAGAACTTTTGCCCGTATCATGCAAGGTTAGAACTAACCGAATAAAACCAAGATAAATGCCAATTCCTACAAACAGCAATATAGCCAAGAAAATTAATAAAATGATGAAATATTTAGCAACTAACATTAAAATTGGAGGCCATATTTGAGTGTTCCAAATAGCTATGCATTGTACAGCCTTTTCATATGGTGCAAGGAGCCAATATTCCCTTAAGCATTGGAAAAAGAATCTAAATTGTGGGCCAATCTTCCATAAGGCTCTGATAAACTCAGAAGCAATTATGCTAAATAGCAAGGAAAAAACAACAAAAATAGCAACCTTTACAAGAGATGCCAGCACAAATAAGCGTATATTATCAAGAACGGTGCTAACTCCGTAAATGGCTGTATTAAACACAGAAAATCGAGATTTTCGCATATGCGATCTCCTTCTTTTAAAAGAAACATAAACACCATCATTCTTAATTCTAGAAAAAAATTTGGGGAATAATCAATGTTTTTCTTTCAATTATTTAAAATCGTACGAAACTTCTTATCCAAAGTTCCTGAATTGTAAAGATAAGTGGAGGTTTTCCATACATTTGCAGCCCAAGGTTGATGAGGTAGATACCGCCAAAAATTAAAATTATTGGCAGCAATAATGGCCTAAGAGCAAAAATCACGGCAACTAAACCAAGAATAATAAAGGTTATTCCGAGGGGTTTGCTTTGGTAATAGTACATAAATACCTCACTATATTGATCTTATGTTTTTATATTGAAAGCCTTCATGAATATTTTAAGCAAAAAATAAAAGAAATGAAACTAGACAAAGTTAACAATGAACTAGAAGATTATGAGCGATTTAAGATAGGTTTATTTCTATAGAAAACTTCTGATACAAGTAAGACTATTCATGAATGGTTGCTTTATTAATAAGCCTTTTTATTTCTATGGCATTGTCATACTGTTTTTTAACATTCCAGTAATGCATAATGACCGCTGCAGAACAAGTAATGATGCCTGAAAATAATGTACTAGCAGCAAAAAAAGAAGGAGTAGGAACAGGGGGAGGCGTTGGAAAATCTAAAGAAAAAGTAGGAATTCTTTTTTCAAATCTTCCAACAAATGCTCCGGCATGAAAGGCTGTACCTAAAAGTAAGAATCCGCACAAAAGGGTTAAGATCTCTTTTTTAGAATACTCAAGGATAGTTGGTAATGGCTCAAAATTAAGGAAATGACATTCATACTTGCTACGATATCGTTTTATTAAATCATCGGATAGCATGAGTAATCTTTGTTGATCATGTTGTGAGATTGTTATAGATTTAAGGATATTTTTCACTTTACAAATATTGGTTTTTTGTATTGCTTGCTCAAGATCATCAATTTTAGTTCCAAAAACAAATGATGGTATTAATAATACCGTTAATATTAGATTTTTCATGCCTTCTCCAATGATTAATATTAATTACCTTAATTCAGGCTTAGCTCCCGGTTTATAGTTTTCGCAAAGTTCATCAACAGTTGTTTCTAATGATTTTCCGAGAAATGGTAATAATTCTTTTGGTTCTTTTTTCCCATTCTTAGTTTTCTCTTCCATTTTATTTTTTAGATGAGTGACTACCTCTGCTGCGTAGGTACAATCTTTTGTTTTTTGTAATGCATAAATATAACCTTTATTTGTAACAAAGTTAGTTATTGCTATCAGAAAACGGTTATCTATTTCTTTAGCCGATAAGGATGAAAACCATGGTAAAGAATCATTAACCTTCCTTTTTATGACAGAAATATCGTTTATGACAGAAGTATCCATAAAAGCAAAAGGATTATTTCCCGCTTTAAAAAATTCCTCTACTACACAATCGATATATTGGTTCATTTGTTTATGATTTAACTTTTGTTCACTATTTGCTTGACCGAAAATTCCAACTATAAATATCAAAAATAGATATCTTATCGTATACATTTGTTTCCCTTCCCAGCAAATATGATAAAAAGATAAGTAACTGTTCATAAACAATGTAATTATAAGGCTTTATGAAGATAATTGCAACTTCTTAGAACACCTCAGACGAGGAAAATCTTAAATATTGAAAAGAGTTTTGGGAAAGTTGCTGCTTATATAAGAACAGATAGCCTTTATCCAAAATAATCGAAAGATATAGGATTAGACAATGTTATTTTTAAAGTTTTCGAGAAGATTAAGCACAGGGCCAGTTTCTCCTTTTTGTGATAAAATGAGTAGGTCAGACAAATTTTGTACTCTTCCGGTGAAACCAAAAATGAAAACCCTCTATAAAAAATAAAGTTATGTAGAAGTAACACAAAATGGTACAATTTGTGTGCATTTAAAATGTACGCATAGTATTTATATGCATTGGCTGATGCAGCATCTGATTTATGTTCATCATTGGTTGATGATGCAGTATGGGATTTATGGGCAGCTTTTGTTGATGCATACATGATCGTTTTAAAGATTGACGTAAACTTTTTATTTCATCAGACAATCGTTTTATGATAAGCCATTTGTCGAAGTTTGGTTCTTGTTCAATGAATGCTTCTACCTCTTTAATTCTGTGTATCAATTCATCTATGGTAGAAATTAATAATTCTAATTCGGAAACCCAGTGAATATAATTGCCTTTTTTCTTTAGAATATCGGCCAAATCCTTTTTATGTTTTTTTAATTTTCTATATGCACTATTTATAAAATCATACGCCGAAATTATAGGAACAAGCTCAGATTTATAGTAATTTTTGATTTTCCTCAAAAACGTATCCTTATCTTCGAATACAGCAAAGATTTTTTTCCAATCCTCGCTTTTTTGGAGAGTTTCTATATATTTTTGGATACTTATATATTTTCTTTCAGGAATCCCAAAATATGAAATTAAAAAGCCAGCTCCCATTGGAATTAAAGCTGCTAAAGTACAGAAAATAATATTGCCAGGAGAACTTGCAGGTATTTCAGGATTGCATTTTGTAAACAACCTTGCCATTCCACAACCTATAATCGCAGGAGTTAAGGATCCAATAATGACCTTTAACTTAGAGCGATTACACATTGAAATTGAATTAAGTTGATTATTACAAAGAATCAAAGACATTAGAAGATATATAATTACGTTTTTTTTCATGATTAATTAATCCTTATATCTGAATAATATTTATTACTATTTCTAAGTATAAGCATTTCTAAAAATTAATCAAAAAACTCTATTTCTAAATGATTTATTTTAAAATACCAAATTAAATATCTTTTTATTGTTGACCGAACTAGTCAGGCTTTGAAAGAGCGAAGTCCAGAAATCACGGTAGGAATAGCAAAATTGAGTTTGAGATTCATTTACGGCATCCAGGCAGTATTTGTCATTTGGAATTGAGCCAAACATTTACTAATTTAATGATCGTAAATATAGTGAAAATTATTTGTCAAACGTTACATATTTAATGAGAGCCCCTCGAATTGAGTCACATAGATCACGGGGCCTTTTTTTATTTGTATGGAAAACCAATGCGTCAAATGCCTCGATTTTTTTATGGTTATCTATACCTGCAAAATGGTATGTATTTAAATTATCGATAACATTCTTGACCAATTTTAACAATTCATCGAAAGAGTCCAAAATGTTCTTGTTCTGAAAAAGAGTGGCACTTTTCTTTGCAAAAATAATTTCTTTTATGAAACCGCTTCCCTTTTTAACATAATTAACAAGTTCGTGTTCATCCGTATCTAAGATATTCAAGAACTCCTTTTGTTTTTCTGGAGACAAAGTCCCATATTTTTTTTTGTTTTCATCTGAATTCTTATTAAAAACAAAAAAAAATATTTCAACCAATTGAGAATGTCTTGTTCAAGCGTATTTATCTTATCAAATGCGATTTCTGCAACATCACTTACTTTTCTGAAACGGTTTTCTTTTTTCCATCTTGAAAAGGTTACAGTTCCCCAAACAAGTGTTATGATTCCCCCCATTGCTAATACAATCGTTCCAATACCGCTTAATAATGCTCCGATATTACTTGCTGCCGAAGAGCGTGCACACTGCACAGATAAAAACAAGCAGCTCAATAAAATACACATAAAACAAATCCCTTCCCAGCAAATATGATAAAAAAGAATAAGCAACCCTTCATAAACACTGTAATTATAAGGCTTTATGAAGGTAATTGCAACACCATTTAATGGGCCACGTATACCTGCTTCTTGATATGCAAATAGTTGTCTTTTATTTGCTTGAAATATTTTTTCAAATTTAGCTAAAAATCCTGCTTGACGTGCAACTGCACGTGCCTTATCAACTGTTTGTTTTCATTATTTTAAAACATGTTTATTTTCTTTAATTTCTTTAAATAAATATTCTCGCAACATGCTGTCATCAAGTCGATCAAAATCGCCTATAAATTTTTTCAAATCAGTTTGCATATCTATGTTTTCTATATATAGTAACTTTGCCAAAACAAATTGAATTTTCTCTAAAAGATCAAAATATTTATTAGCAGCTTCAATTTTTTTACATTCTTTTATTTTGAGAAGTAGTTTATTGATTTCTTTAACTACACTTGGGATTTTTTTAATTATGACGTCTTTTGTTTTTTCTTTGCTTAATTGTTCTAAGAGAGATATTAGATTTTCCATGATAAGAATCCTTATTTTACATTGTTACTTAATTGGTTTAAGATGCCATACTTCTTTTGTGGTTGGATTATAAATCATTTCCCATTCACCAAACTTGTAGTAAAAGAAGCCTGGTTTTATTGTGTCAGGAACAATGGTCGTAGCATTTTCTAGTATTTCTTTAGCAATTAGTGATGGAGCTTTTCTTCCCGTATTCCAAAGCTTATTATAATAATATTCGCTGAATTTGAATCCATTTACTTCATAGTATCCATTCTTTAGAATAGCGGTGCTTGTTTGATTTACTATTGCCTGCTCAACCCTTGCTCCTTCTACACCAGTTGCGACAGCTTGTTCTGTTCGTGTTCCTCCCGATGTTGCAGTTTTAAATTCCTGAGGATATTTTTCAATCGCATCAAGAAATTCACGAAATTGTGGATCTAATGGTGCACCTATTTCATTCGATATAGATGTGATTGCCTCATTAACAGGAGTTCCTTGTTCTAATGCCTTTACAAATTTATTAGCAGCAAATCTGAGAGCTTGTGTTCCTTTGTGAATTGCAACACCAGTAAGATACCATTCAGTTGCAATCTCTAAGCATTTTTCAAACAATTCAGGTCCAGTTGCATTTCTTAAATAAGCACCAACTGTTTCATCAAATTCTTTGTTTAAGCGATCATAGATTTCTAATGCCTTGTCTGGGTTTGAATCAAGATAATCTGCAGCAGCTTCGAACTCACCAATTTTCTCTAAGATTGCGCCAATACCTTTACCAATCTCTTTAGTTGCAGTAATTGGTTCACAACCGAGATGTGCTATGCCTTTTAGGAAGTTTGCTACACCCTTTAATGGGCCACGTATGCCTGCTTCTTGATATGCAAATAGTTGTCTTTTATTTGCTTGAAACTGTTTTTCAAATTTAGCTAAAAATCCTGCTTGACGTGCAACTGCACGTGCCTGATCAACAAATCCTTTCCACAATAAACGCTGGGATGATTTAAGAAGATTGATAGCTTTACTTTCTAGGAAGTCTTGTGTTTGATCAATAGCGTTTACAAGAAAAGCTTCAGCCTGTTTGTTCAAAGGAGCTAAAATAAAATACCTCGACAAATGTCGAGGTATCAATCCATAGCCTTTAGAGCAGATTCTTACGTGCAATTATTTTTTCTGCTGGTCATAATTAGTGTGCCAAAGTTCATAATTGATTATTTTATCAGGCCAAGGGTCATCACCAAATGTATACCCTTCTAAAAAATTTAACACACCATCTTTAATAAACAACACAAGGCCAATATCTGTGCCATTTATTTTTCCTGCTACATTGCCAAGATGGAATGATTTTAAATTAGGTAGTCTAGGAACATCTTTTGGGACAATAAAATCAGTAAAGAAACCAACTCCTGTGAATTTTCGATTTTTTATTTGTGCTTTTTCATACTGTTTGCGTAAAATTGGCAATATATGGTTACTCCCATATAATAATTTTCCCATTATTTTTTTTTCAAAAACTTCAAATGATATACTAGTGTTCTGCATAAGGTTCACCTTATGAAAGAAATACTGTTCCAATTTTGACAATTCCACTGCTCGTAACTTTTCCTCTGACAGTTATTAGAGTACCACGTACGTCAACTACTTCTTCAAATAAATCAGTTATTCCCTTATTCAAGACTTGTTTTTGGGTTGCATTATAGATTTCCTTAATAGCCTTAACTTGATCTCCACAAGAAATGCTTCAACCTGTTTGTTAAGGGGAGCTAAAATAAAAAACCTCAACAAATGTCGAGGTATCAATCCATAGCCTTTAGAGCAGATTCTTACGTGCAATTATTTTTTCTGCTGGTCATAATTAGTGTACCAAAGTTTATAATTGATTATTTTATCAGGCCAAGGGTCATCATATGTATATCCCTCTAAGAATTTGAGAATACCATCTTTGATATGCAGCATAAATCCAACTGCTGTATCATTTACTTTACCTCTTACATCAGTTATATAGGTTGACCTTGTTGATAAACGGGCAACACCTTCCGGAACACTAAAGGTAGTAAAAAAGCCAACTCCCGAAAACCACCTATTTTCTACTCTTGCTTTTTGATACTGTTGACGCAAAATTTTTTTTTCAGGGCTCTTTACTTCTAAAAATTTGTTCATTACCGCCATTTCAAAATTTTCAAAAGAGATCACATTATCTTTCATATTTATCTTAAGGAATATACATTGTTCCAATCTTCACTATACCATCAGCTAAAACGATACCATTTATACCAATTTTTGTACCACAAACTTCAATAATTTCCTTATTGTATTCACCAGTAATACCTTTTTCTACTATATGCTTGTATGTTGCATCATAAATTTCTCTGTATGTCTTGCCTTGATCTCTGCCAAATTTTTCTAAAAATTTGTTAAGAGGAAAAATGAAGAGCTAAAATTTTATCCTTAAGCAAATTGAAATGATTATTTATCCCTTTATTGATTAAAATCAGCATAATGTAGTTCATAGCTTGTTATTTTATCGGGCCAGGGATCACTGTAAGTATAGCCCTCTAGACAATCCAGTTTCCCATCACTTATGAAAAGTACAAAACCAACATTAATTCCATTGATTTGTCCAACAATATTACCAAAGCTAAATGATTTTAAGTTAGGTAGCACAGGAGCATTCTTTGAAATTTTAAATTTTGTAAAGAAACCCTTTCCTGAAAAATATCTACCTTCTATTTGTGCCTCTTCATATTGCTGACGCAAAATTGAAGAAATAGCGTTCTTTCCCTCCAATAATTTTTGCATTATTTTTTCTTCAAAATGTTCAAAAGGAATAACATTTTCCACTATAGTTTTTAACCTTTCTGAAGAAATGCTGTTCCAACTTTGACAGTACCTTCAGGTAAAATTATACCCCTAACTTCTATTTGAAAGCCACAAATATTAATTATTTCTTTATAATCACCACATACCCCTTTGTTCATAAGTTGTTTATATGTAGCATCATAGATTTCTTTAAATGCCTTAACTTGATCTCCATCAAATAATTTTAAAAATTCATCAAAATGATGCTCGTGAATTGGATTTTCAAAAATATGATGCAAGTCATTTGCATTTATCTTGTTATCATAATTATATTCAAATTTGCTTGTAGTTTCAACTTGCTTTTTCTCGATCTGCTCCAACGTTTTATTGATCGTTTGCTGCTGTTGTTTGTGAGTCTTTTGAGTAATTTTATTTGATTGATGAGGTAATTGGACTACCTTTTCACCTTGTATAACTCTTGTAGGGGATCGTTCTAATGCGACCATAGCTTTTCTTGCGACTTTGCATACACCTATCATGAGTGCTATATCAATAACAGTCTCTGTTCCTTTTTCAATAGCAGTAAAGAAATTTTGTTGCTTTACTGTATTATCACTATTTGAAGGTATGCTCAATATTTGCGTAATAATTTTATCTGATGCCTCAGCTGGATCTTTAACACTAATATAATCGGACCAATTTTCACGCAAATACACACAAAGCCGTCTTGCAAGTTCTATAGAAGTTGTTTTTTATGACAAAATCAAAGATCTAGAAAAGGCCACGCAGAGCAGTAAACGAGCGATAGAAAAAGATAGTGAATTACAATTCAATTTTTTAAACAAATTTAAAAAAAGAAAAAAGTTTGAAGTTTTACGTATGGAAGTGCGTTTGAACAAGCGCCAGAAAATGAAACAGCTGTTTAAGTTACTTGGCGTTAAATCAAATCTGACCTTTAAAAAACTTTTCAAGCCAGCCATCTCAAAAAAGATTCTTTTACATTATCTTGATGAACTGGAAAACAAGCGACCTGTCTTGCTCGATTACAAAGCACAAAACGATAATGCATTACTAGCAGCCTTGATGTTTCATAATCCAGAATGTAGCACAAAACTTATTTTACAGATGTTTGGATTAAAGAAAATGCTGGAAACAGTTACTATTCGTGAATTAAGAGCGATATTTTCCAATTATAACAAAAGAAGTTGGTATCGCCTGATAACTGATGCCCGAAAGATAAAACTTCCCTCTCAATCACCATTTGGAGCTATTCGCAAAAATTTGATTAACTTTAAACCTTTACAGCTTTTTTATGATAAACATTGAATAGCCAGACAAATTGGGTATTCTTCCGTTGGAACCAAAAATAAAAACGCTATAAAAAATAAAGTTATGTGGAAATAATAAAAAAATGGTACGGTTTGTTGTACATTTAAAATCTATGTACTTATATTCAAATTTTCTTGTAGCTACCCCTCGCCTTTTTTCGATTTGCTCAGGGACTTTCTCAATTGCCCTCTCAGTTGCTTTATCGATAATCTGCCGCTGTTAGGAAACTTCTCCTAGCAATGCAGTTTCATCTGTTAGCGTCGATTTTTTTAGTTTTGTCCCCGTTCTTCTTCATCTGTTGGTGGTCGAACAGATTTCAAAAAACTCTTATCAATAGCTCCTATCCTTTTATAATTTGCACGTGCCTCATTTAGACTCATCCTGTTTGCTCCGCCAGCTACATCTGGATTAAATGATTGTATGCTATCATCTTCCCAACCACATACCGCACAAATATCAAAATGTCCCGGTTCATCTTCTAATGTAAAATAGCCACAACAAGGACAACTGTACTTTTTTGTATTCATATTATCTCCTATTTATACTTTGCTACTTGCTCAAGCCAATAACTCATCCTTTTTTCGGGTCGAAATAATGTTTCTATGATTTCTCCAAAAGACATGTCCGTGAATTTTTTAATACACTAACAAGAGCAGCCGATATTTGTTTAAAGCAATGTGATCAATTGGTTGAGTTAGTTTATTGAGAAAATCAACATACTAGAAGAAGATCTTTTTCATCCGAAAGTTAATTAGCATGCAATCTATTGATGAAATTTTCTTTTAAAATATTCATTTCTTTCTCAGTTATGTCAGAAACTTCAAATCCACAAAAATTGTTATCCTTATCAAAAAGACATATTACTCTATCACATACAAGTCCAGATGTAATTTTATTATGGGAAAAAAAAACCTGTAGCTTATCTTTGCCCACAAACATCTCGAGGTGGCCAACTTCATCAAAAAGGCGATTTTTATCGTAATCAAGCTTTTCAAAAACAGGAATACCTAACTTTAATTGTATTTCAGGAAAAATCTTATCTTCAAGGATAATTTTTTTTATCAAAACAAGGGTTATCGACCTAATAATCCCCTTGTTTTCTGCTACACCTATTTCTATAAATTGTTTTTCTAAATCACCAGCTCTCCAGTAAGCCGTTGGTTCTAGGGAAGGATCCCATGATCCAAAATTAATATTAATAGCAACATAAGGATCCAATTCTACTGCAACAGGCAAACAATCAGTTATACCCTTAATTTGAAGCATATCTTCTCCATATCTATTTATGATTTATAAAGTGCATGATGAATAACAGGTAAGAGACCCTCAGTTTGAGGTGGACTAAATACAAACTCCCACTCACCCACTATAACTTTAGCATTATACCTTACTCCATTTTTTATTGCCATATTAGCCGCATTAGAAAAATCTGTTAATATAGATTGGCTGTTTATAGGCATTGAGAATGATGGAGGCTTAGCTTGAAGATATTCGACCATATGTTTTGTAGCATTAGGATGAACCCAAAATTTACCATTTTCTAAATGAATCTCAAATGATTTTGGTATTTTTGTATTGGGGTAAAAAGGCTGCGTTGGTTTTATGCAATCACAAACTGTGCAGGTCCCCTTTGCCAATGCACCCTCAGCCGCACGTTCCGCTGCCGTTGTTGATCTAGGAACTACTTTTCCGGATGCATCCTTAAACGCATTACCTGCAACATTCAATCCTTTTTGTAATACTGCATCAAAAACGCGCCACTTAATATAAGTCACTATGAATTTTCTTGCGTACCCAGATGGATCTTTCTTAACCGCTTCTATTACTTGACCCAACTCATTTGCATGTTTTTCGCAAAGAGCTGCGGCTCTTGCTGGGTTGTATGATCCACTTTCAATATCTAAACACTCCGCTTCATCAAGAAGTTCACCCAAGTACTGTCCTAAAAAGCTACCGGTTTTGTAAACACCGTTTGCTATATCGTTTACAAGCCCCTCAGGATCGCGATTCAACCGTGTGAAAAATACTATGGCATCTTCTGCTAAATCAAGAGGAACGCCTATATCGATATCTCTCATCGCTTTTCGTGAAAAAAGCATGCTGTCCAGGTTCTTTTTAAGTTCTAGATAATTTTCACTTTTTTTGATCATTTCTGCTGCAGCATCTAGTTCTTCAGAAGACAAAAAACCGCCAGCCTTTTTAAGGTAACTTATAATTTCATTTTCTAGATGAGCACGTGATTCTTTGATTGATTCAACAGCAACCTCAGTCCATCTTCTAGAAAGTTCTGTAGTAAATTGATTCTCATCAATTTCACCTTCCTCTTGCGCAGCTAAAAGTTCTTTCAGTATTGCGGCTTCTCTTTCTATGATTCTTTGTTCAGCTTGCGTTAATGGCCTTTCCAGACTCTTGAATAAACCATGTTTTTCTGCAAAAGCTTTTTCATCCAAGGAAAGGCCTGTAATGGTAAAATCATAAACCTTATTAGTAGGATCGATGCTAGGAACTGTATTATCTAATACGAGATTATTTTCTGTAGGAGGTATTTGATCTTGTGTTGTAATTTCTCTATTCATAGTTTGTTTCTGGGAAATAACTTCTTTAATGATGTTTAATTCTTCCTGCAGCCCTTGTAAACGGGTATTTGAGATATTTGATTTAGTAGGGGTATTGCTTTCTGATTGTATAATTGCTTGTTTTGTGCGCTGATTTCTTGTTAAGGTTTCTATATTTTCAGTTTGACAACGTTGCCTGTAAGATTCGATGATGGTTGTTTTATTCTCTTGTAATGTTTTTTGTTGAGCTTCAGTTTTTCTGAGATTAAGATGGTTAATTTTTATCTCTTTTGTCGTATCATCTATTAATTTTTCCCAATTTCCTAAGTTACTCTCATAATCTTCTTTGCATAATCCTGTCCAAACTGTTTTTTCTAGACAACGTTTTGCCAATCCAAGTGTTGAGTTATAAAAGGCAATATTATCTTTACATTTGTCCCTCATTGATACAAATTTTTTAAGCGACTCCTGCTCTCTATTTAGATTAAAGCTTATTTTTTCCAAATCATCAGCACATTTTGCAATCGATTCACAATAATCAGCAGGTGTCATCTTAGTAATTTTATTTTGCAATTCTCTTCGAGCAACAATACCTTTAAGATACTCTTGCTGAATTTCTAGCCCTTCGAGTATAATTTCAGCTTCAAGTTTGGTATTCATTGTTTGAAGTAAATATTTTGCTTGTGAATTAGTTATATTATGTTCTCGAGCGACTTCTTCAATATTGAGAGTAGGACTATATTGTAATGCTACTAGTCCTGCATCTGTAATTTTATGTTGATTGGTAAAACCTTGAATATCAGAAGTTGCAGTATTAAAAATTATTTTGTGCTTTTGTATTTGTTTCTCTATCTCATCTATAAGCTTTATCAATGTGTCTGTTGTGATAGAATCTAATGGATGCTCTTTTAAATTATTAAGTAATTCTTGTAAATAATTTGGATTATAAAGAGCTTGTTGCCGTGAATAAAGAGAGAGTTTCATTTCTCGTAACTCACGTATTAATTTGCATGGGCTTGTGGTAGGGGCTATTGTTCTACTAGTTGGATAAGCATTAATTGAGAAATAATTTCTTGCAAGATTTGAGGAGGAATTACGAGCGGGGCTTATTTGTATAGCATAATCAACAAAATTTTTTGGACGATAAAAAAAATCATCTAAAAAATTACTCAACTTAAGATCTTCTCGAGATTGCCCTACTATCATTTGTCTGATTGCCTTTTCTTGCAATGAAATTTGTCGACAAGCTGCTACTAGATCCATTGCAAGTTGTTTATTAAATAAAAGAAAGACGCTAAAAAAGAACAAGCAGAGCTTCTTGAAAATCATATAACCCCCGTTTCCCATTAATTACAAACCAAATGAATTTATTTTTTCTTGCATGTAGGCGGTATGAAAATAAAATGTATTTGGAATCTTACCATCATTTATATCTCTCTCAGCCTTGAAAATATCTTTTTTTAATGTATTGAGTGTAAACCTTAAAGCTGAAAAATTCTTTTTTCCTTCTTTTGTTTTTAAATTACAATCTTGTAAAATTTTTTGGGCAGCTGTTTCTATTTCTTGTTTATTTTCTTCTCTTTGCTCCTTAGACCAAGCATATTGTCTATGCCTTTCTCTATAAGCAGGTCCTATTTCTTCTTCTACCCCTTTTTTTATATTTGCAAGATGAATCTTCGCATAGCCAATATCTTCAAGTCCTCTTCTTTTTCTTCCTTCAAAGCCATACTTATTATGGAGAGCATTTATTGCATAAGCACTTCCACCAATAACTGCAGCATTTAAAAAAGTTCCACCAATCCCAGCAAGTACAGGATTTTCCTTGCAAAATTTCTTGGTTCCTTCCCACATGCCTGAAAAGGTTTCTCCCCAAGTGTGATAATTTCTTTGATCAAATCCTTGTTCGAGAGAACTTGCTGATACTCGTATGGGTTCCTGCGAAACATTAGTCTTTTCTTTTTGTTCTTTTAGATATTGTGCATAAATCTGACGGGCTAAATCTTGAGAAATTATTTCCTTAAAACTATTTATAATTTTACGAATCGAAAAACCTTTTGTTTTTTTAACTAGTGACTCGACACATTTTGCTTCTAAACAATCAACTAATACTTGATTATTTTTTATGGCTTTTCGAATTAGATATTCAAGAATCTTTCTTCGAACTTTATCATTAGGCAGCGGATAATAGATAACTTTATCACCAAGACGGCTTCTGGTAGACTCTGGAATAGAATTGAGATAGTTAGTTGTTCCAATAATGATAATATTATCTCGTTCTCCTAGTTGTGTTACTATTCTATCAAATGATTTCATACCATCTGGATCAGAATCGCCTCCTAATTGATGTTTAGGATCAATTTTGTCCATTTCATCTATGATAACAACCCATTTTTCATTAGTTGTTAAAAGATGATCAAATATTGAATCTAAATGAACAGAACCAGATTTTTGAAATTGATCAGTAAGCTTTTCACAAAATATAGTTCTACATTGAGCACCGATTTTTTTAGCAATAACTTCCCCAAGAATAGATTTTCCCGTTCCAGAAGGACCCGTTAAAATAAATTTTCTAAAGTCTTTAGAAAAGTTAACATCTCTTCTTCTTTCTAAATTTTGAAATTGAACAAAGATTTCAACATAAATTGGTTCAATTTCAGCTGGTGCAGAATCTAATATCAAATCTGCTAACTCATCATCAAGTTTCTCAAGATTGATATCTTCAAAAAATGGACTACTTGGACTTCGGTTCAATCCGAGACTAGCGCTTATTTTAGATAAGTATTTCGTAGTTAATTTATTTTCTGCTAGTCCAATACTACCAATACTTCCATGTTCTCTATAATTTTTGGCCATTTCTGCCAAAAGTTTGTGCCGTGCTATTTTTTCAAAATCTAAGTCTGCTACATCTATACGTTTTTGAAGCAAATTATATTCTATAAGAAGCCCTAGTCTTCTTTTTGCCAAATTAAGCCGATCATCAGGTTTCATATTGGAAGTATCATAGATTCTGTTTCTAGAAAGGTACCATTTGATAACATTTCTTTCAGCCAATTCTGTAAGTTTATTTTGTTTATTATTCTCAGAAAGATTTTGAAAACTTGGCCCAGTTTCAAGTCTTTCCAATGCTTCATTGAATTGCTGAGTTGCCATTTCTATTGAATTCTTCCTTAGATCCCGTAGAGGAATATTAAAGGCTGTTATATCCTCTTGAAGATCTTTATAAGCAATTATAATTCCGATTCTTTGTATTGCTCTATTTTTTCGATCTGCGGGTGATAACATATATTCCCAAGAGCGACATCTTGATTGATGTGAAGAATCTGATTCCATTGGAAAAATAACGATATTAGGTATTAAAAGAATAGAAAAAAATAATGATAAGATTTGCTTGTTCATAGTTATCTCCATTTCCCCTATTGGGTTTGTTTATGTTACTAATTAACTAACATACAATAAAACTCCATCCTTCTGTTTTAAGATAAAATTCTAATTTTCATATTATCTTTAAATTAATAAAACCATAAAATCATATATTTGTCAAAAGGTTTCTTTTCAAAAAAAATAAGAATTTAAAAAAATATTAAAAATATCATGCTAAGAGGCAGGAAAAAACAGAAAAAACAGGTTCGAGATCAATCAATTGCATTCTCACATAAAATTTCAACGGTGGGTAGGCAGGTTATCTACTGATTTCAATTTGTAATTGTTTAATAATAAGATTTGTTACAATATGAAAATATTGGCCTCTTTTTTGATGTTTAATGAGAAAGGGTGGAGAAGAGAGCGATTATCGGTTCTTGTGAAATATTTTACTTTCCGATGCAAAATTGATGAAAGATTTGATCCATTCCTTTTTCAGAAATTGATTTACCAGTTAGTTCGCAAATCAGTGAAAGGGCGTCCTTTAAATGATGTGATAAAAGTTCATATCGGATTGGTGGGCAAAGCATTGTTTGTACTTCAACAAGTTTCTGCTCAAGCATCATGATAAGTTTATATTGACGCTGATTAAGTAAAAAGGGGGATTCGATTCGATCAAATAAGTGAGCAACTTTTGTTACAACTATTTGTTCAAGTTGATCGATATTCTTTTTTGTTTTTATCGAAATACTTATTGATTTAGATAAAAATGGAGATGGTGTTCTGCCAAGATCAGTCTTATTACTTATTAGGATAATCTTATCTTGGTATTTTGTAATAAGTTGTTCATAAATTGTGTTTTCTTGTGTTTTAAGTGTACGCGATCCATCATAGATGAGCAAAATAATGTCTGCCAGTTTTGCTTCTCGCATTGAGCGTCTTATACCTTCTTGCTCTATAACATTATCAGTTTCACGCAATCCTGCAGTATCAACAAACGTCCAATAGTTTCCATCTTTACATAAACCTGCCTCTATAACATCTCGTGTTGTACCAGCGACTTCAGTTACAATAGCACGTTGATGATTCAAGAGGAAATTAAAGAGTGATGATTTACCTGCATTAACTGAGCCGATTAACGCAATACGAATTCCTTGTCTGATCTGCTGTTGATAATTGTATGTTTTTTTAATTGATACAATGGTAGTGAGCATGTCATGTATAATATCATTAATTTGTACATCAAAATTCATTTCTTCATCAATAAATTCGAAGCTTGCCTCAGAAAAGGCTAATGCTTTGAACAAGGCCTGTTCGAGTTGACTAGTCCAGTTAGACAGTGTTCCTTCAACCTGGGAAAGTGATTGTTTAAGCCCCATTTGAGTTTGTGCATGAATAAGTTCATTAATCGCTTCTGCTTGAAGTAAATCTATTTTGTTATTAAGTACTGCTCGCTTAGAAAATTCACCAGGATCAGCAAGACGCGCTCCTTTTTTAATAGCCTGCTGAATTATCTGTTCGATGATAAAGGGGTTATTGTGACAACTGATTTCTACAACATCTTCTCCCGTAAAACTTTTTGGTGCCTTCATTATGAAAAATAAAACCTGATCGATATAATTATTATGATCATCATAATTATTATGATCGTCATAATTATTATGATCGTCAACAATCCACCCAAAATGAATAGTATGGCTTGGCAGTTTAGACAGTTTTTTTTGAGAAGATAATCTGCTGATTGCAGTAACAACTTCAAGCGCAGCAATACCGGATAGACGTACAATAGCGAGTGCACCACTTCCTTTTGGTGTTGCTTGTGCAACAATAGTTTGCTCATCATATGGTACCATCATAACCCCTATTTATCTCTTTTTAAGACTTACGTACTTTTGAGTACCACTTTATACCCAGCAAATCCTCTTTTGAATTTTGTTTGTAATGACTGCATAATCAGATATGCAAAGCATTTGAAAAGTTGCTGTTCCTTTGACCAATCTTCTATAACAGGCTTGGCAAAGAGAATACGCAGATGATACCCTCTCGGTTCAATGGAAAAAGGAATATGTGAGAGTTCTACCGTTTCAAGTGTCTTTTCTATCCATTCCTTAGCTGCATGAGTCATCTCTTGCGTCCAATGAACTCTAAGTTTCCTTTCTCTTTTGACACTTTCTTGATCTTCTCTTCTTATTTTATTGCGCTCCCCATTAGTTGGAAAACGTCTTTCTCTGCGTGGCTCGTAAGAGCGTACCGGCTTTTCTCCCATCTCACCTTCTGGTGCAAAAAAAAGGCCAATTTTTGCAGATTGAATAGGCCATCCCAAAAAATTCCGTTTTGGTTTTTCAAGAATTTTTACCTGAAAGGTAGCTGGTTTTCCGGCTCGAATCCAAGCCTTTTCTATTGCTTTTACAATAGATGGTGCTTCTTCAACTATTGATTTCATAATGATTACCTTCCAATTTGTACATGCAATTTTCTATATTATCTCCTTAACCAGCGCAATAAACTTTCTCAGTTTAATTATAGTTTTGGAATCATAATACCATTTTATTTAAGAAAATTTTCTATGGAGCGGGAAACGGGATTTGAACCCGCGACCTTTGCCTTGGCAAGGCAACGCTCTACCAACTGAGCTATTCCCGCACTAAAAAAGGATCCCCCTCAATGTACTTATCTATGCTTCATTTGTCAATCTGAGAGCCCTCTTTTTACCTTTATTCGCGTTTCTCTTTACCTAGGTTTTTTGCTAATTCGTCAAGGATGCCATTTACAAATTTATAGGCATCAGTTTCGGAAAAGCATTTAGCCAACTCTATAGCTTCATTAATTATTATACTTGTAGCAATATCAGTATTGAGTAATTCCCAAAGAGCCAAACGTAAAATCAATTTTGTGCAGATACCTACGCGCTCAAAGCGCCAATTAATAAGTACAGGTTTAATTATCTCATCTAATTCATCGCGTTTATTAATTATCTTCTGAGCAACCTGAAAAACTTCACTATCAGGTGAAATATTCAAATTAAAGCCTCTATTAAAATTATCTACAAGTGCATCTAGAGATATTTGATAATCGAATGATTCCATAGAATAGAGCAGATGAAAGATAAGGGATCTAATCTCCCGACGTGACAAGTCAGTATAAGAACCTTGTTGGATTCCTTCGTTGAAATCATCATTATTTATGTCAACCATATCATTACTTGTCCTCAACTTAGAATCAGGAAAAATACTATTTCTTAACTCGTTCTATATAATTATTAGTGCGAGTATCGATTTTAATAATATCACCCTCTTTTACAAAAAGCGGAACTTGTATTATAAGCTTTGTTTCCAGTGTTGCTGGCTTAGTTCCTGCTCCTTGAGCTGTATCACCACGAACTCCGGGTGGAGTTTCTTTGACCTCCAATTCCATAAAAAGTGGTGGTGTAATGTCTATTATCTTTTCATCTAAACAAAGCGCTGTATAAATCGTCTGTTCTTTCAGATAATCAATAATAGTGCTAATTTGATCCTTATTAAGGATCACTTCATCAAAATTTTCTTGATCCATAAAATAGTAAGAACTGTTATCTTTATACAGATATATCATCTCTTTATTAATCAATTGAGGGACCTGGAATTTTTCATTTGAACGGAACGTTTCCTCCCGAATTGAGCCAGTAGTAAGATTTTTCATTTTGGTACGGATATAAGCACCACCTTTGCCTGGTTTGACATGCTGGTATTCAAGAACCATATAAGGTGCGTTCTGATAAAGAATTTTTGTTCCCTTTCTAAAATCTGATGCTGAAATCACTGTACCCTCGGTAAAAAATAGTTCTATCCAACAATATTCCCCATATTTTAAAGTATAAATAAAGGAATTATAAAAGGCAATTTTGCCAGAAGAGTAATTTTTCTCCCCAGTTTTAGTTTTATTGAGTACCCCTTAATAATTTGTCAATTTATGAATATTATGGTATCCTTTAATTGCTAATTGATTTGTATTGTTTACTATTTTTGTAATAATAGTATCAGTTTAACCCTTTAACCTCCTTACTCAGGAATTAGCTTATTGAGGCTATCTTAGGAATTAATGTATGTCAAAAGAAGTAATTAAACCAGCACAGTTTGGAAAAGCAAATGCGAAAGTAATTGAAGAAGAAGCATTACAGCTTAATGAAGAGCAACTTCAAGAACTTAATCAGCTCTATGAGGCCATTGTAGGGGGATACAAACAAGGAAACCTTGTTAAGGGAAAGATTGTTCGCATCGATTCTGAAGGCGTTTTAATCGATATAAATTATAAATCTGATGGACTTATTTCTTCTTATGAATTTGCCGGTCGTGAATTAAAAAAACTCAAGCCAGGTGATGAGCTTGAAGTGCTCATTGAGGAACTTGAGAGTATCGATGGTACCATTGTTCTTTCCTATGAAAAAGCAAAGGCACTGAAGGCTTGGGATTCTATAATGAAGCTTTATGAAGAAGACAGCCCGGTTGAAGGAACGGTAACTCACAAGGTAAAAGGTGGGTTGAGCGTTGATATTGGGATTCCAGCATTTCTTCCTGGTTCACAAATTGATTTACATAAAGTACTTGATTTTGATCAATATATAGGAAAACCAATTACAGCCTATATCATAAAGGTCAACAAAAAGCGTGGTAATGTTATTATTTCCTGCCGAAAATACTTGGCGGAACAACGAGCTGAAACACGCAAAAAAGCGCTTGAAACACTCGTTGAAGGACAGGTTATTCAGGGTATTGTAAAAAATATCACTAATTATGGTGTATTCATCGATATTGGTGGTGTTGATGGGCTCTTGCATATTACGGATATGACCTGGGGGCGTATTTCACATCCAGGTGAAATGGTTAGAATTGGCAATACTATTGCGGTCAAGGTTCTTTCTTTCGACAAAGATAATGAAAAAATATCTCTTGGTTTCAAACAACTTCACGATAATCCATGGGAAAAGATTGCTGAAAAACTGAAACCAGGAGAACGTGTTAAGGGTATTATTTCGAGCATAACCGACTATGGACTTTTTGTTGAAATAGAAAAGGGAGTTGAGGGCCTAGTACATATTTCTGAAATTTCATGGATTGATCGTATCAATGATCTTAAAAGCAAGTTTAAACCTGGCCAAGAGGTTGAGGTTTATGTTTCCTCGCTCGATAAAGAAAACAGACGTATGTCTCTCAGTATCAAACAGCTTGAAAAAAATCCATGGGAAAGTATCAGTGAGAAATTCTCTGTTGGACAAAGGATCAAAGGCCCAATTACCAATATTACTGATTTTGGTGTCTTTATTGAGGTAGACCCAGGAGTTGATGGCTTAGCTCATATATCTGATTTATCCTGGACGGAACATATTGATCACCCATCCGATATTTATAAACGAGGTGACGAAGTTGAGGCAGTAGTACTTAATATTGATCCTGCAAATAAGAAAATCTCATTGGGAATCAAGCAGATTACACCAGATCCATGGGAAAATATTGAACAAGAATGTCCTGTTGGCAAGATTGTCGAAGGTACAGTGTCTAAAATTACAAACTTCGGAGGATTTGTTAAGTTCTCAAGTGGTATTGAAGGACTTGTTCATATTTCTGAGCTGGGAGAGAATGTTGACAAGGTGGAAGATGTACTTAAACTCTCTGAAACGAAAAAATTCCGCGTCATTAATGTTAGCAAAGATTTGCGTAAATTAGGTCTCAGTCTCAATCTCGAACCGAAGAAAGAACAGGAAAAATCTAATGGGCAAGAAATAAAAACTGAAAAAAAAGTAAGCAAAATCAGAAAAGAATCAAAACCTACAATGCCAAGCAAACCTAAGAGTATTTTGCAGCTTGCTTTGGAACAGCATGTTGCACGGCAAAAGGAAGAAGTTAAAAAGACACAAACAAAAAAATCGGTAGAAAAAAAGGATGAAACATCAGGACAATAAAGAAACAAAAGTAGGTTTCCCATGATTGAACAAACACTCGTAGTTATCAAGCCAGATGCAGTTAAAGAAAAAAACAGTGGTGCAATTATCGACATAATTGAAAAGAACAGCTTTGATATTCTTCGTATGGAGAAAATACAGTTAAGCAAAGAAAAAGCTATAGATTTCTATGCAGTTCACAAAGAAAAACAATTCTTTAACGAACTTATCGATTACATTACCTCAGGTCCAGTTATTGTGATGGTACTTGAGAAAAATAACGCAATTCAAGCATGGCGTGATTTGATGGGATGTACCGATTCTCGAAAGGCTGCTCAAGGAACAATTCGCAATCTTTTTGGTACTGATAAGTCAACTAATGGTGTTCATGGTTCTGATTCACCAG
>SOKE01000010.1 GCA_004375875.1 Candidatus Babelota bacterium | reverse complement strand
CACCAGAAAACGCGAAACAAGAAATTGCTCATTTCTTTCCAACACTGAATATAAAAAGATAATGGTTTCTGTTTTTTGAAATTGGTCATTTTTTATTTTTTGGTATGAATGTTATCATAGCGTACACTCAATGTGATAGATTCAAATAATGAAATAAAGGGTCATTGCTATGGTTAGCTTATTGCATGGCACCATTAAAGATATAAAAGATCAATTACTCATTCTTGATATCGGATCAATAGGATTTGAAGTTTACGTAGCCAATAGCACACTATTCAACGTTAGTGATACTGTGGATCTTTTCATTCATCTTCAGTGGAATCAAGAGCAAGGGCCAACATTATTTGGTTTTCAAACAGAAACTGATAAACACATTTTTCAGCTTATCGTTGGTTGCTCCGGTATTGGACCAAAAATTGCCTTGGCAATATTGAATCAATTGGGAGCATCAGCATTTCTGCAAGCTGTTCAAACAGATAATGAAGAAATGCTGAGCAAAGTAAGTGGTATTGGAACAAAAAAAGCAGAACAGATGATTGTACACCTCAGGCATAAAGTAAGAAAATTACTTGGGTCAGGAATTACGATCGACAAATCATCGGTACAAGCAAGACAAAAATGGAATGATGTTATTAATGCTCTCGAATCGTTACATTATTCACGTTTAGAGATAAATAGAGTAGTGAAATATCTTACTGAAAACTATACTGATCCAACCGTACCATTTGAACACCTTATGCGAAAAGCATTAGCCTTCTTATCCAAATCCGTATAAGACACATTTCAAATTAATTTTTAACTTCGTTTTGAGAATGTAAGTTTTTATACCGTTTTGTTTAAAAATGCAAAAACAATTTGACTCCAGCTTTCCATGCGGTCTACATATTTTCTGCATTTGGCAAGAGGGACAAGGTTTCCCTGTTTTAATTCGGATTTTATTTTTATTTTATTTGAATTACCATCAAGTAAAAAAATAAAACCGATGTGGACTTTTCCTACAGCGTTTGAATCGTCATTAAGGATGCCAAGAGGCTGTATTGTAAAGGTATCGTGATATTCAATCTCTTCATGAAATTCACGTTCTGCCCAGTCAAAAATAGTTTTTCCATGTAAATCTTCTTGACGAATATGGCCTCCAATGCCAAGTGAAAATTTATTACTCAGTCGTTTTTCTGATGATGTTGATTTTCGTTGCATCAAAAAATAGCTGCCATGATATGTAAAGACTAAATAGGGAATAATTTGTTTGTATTGTGGATCTTCTTCAACCTGCGAGCGCCACATAAAAAGTTGTTTTTTCTTTATAATTTCCAAGTATTCGTTGAATGGGACCGATTTCATCCCGTGCCATGCTCCATCAGGAAAAAGAGCAGTACGTTTGACAACAAGAATTTTTTCATCTTTTTTGAGTGATGTTTGTTTTTTTGTTTCTTGAGTTTTAGTAGGGCAGTTCATAATGCTCCTTTGATTTGTAATGATGGGAAAAGGCAATTTTTTACAGTTTATGTAATTGGAAGCATATTGCAAGAAGGAGACTTGATACTGTTTTATGGCCTTCTTTTTGACTAAATCGTAAAAACAGCCTACATTAAATAAAAATGACAAATCGCCTGATTATGATTGAAAAAGGATGCGCAATGCGGTATAACTTTCGCGACATAGAAAAAAAATGGGAGACCTATTGGCAAGAGTATCCTGAACCTACAGAACTTGCACATAAAATTGGAAAAAAATATTACTGTCTCGATATGTTTCCGTATCCATCTGGTGATGGCATTCATATTGGACATTGGCGAGCCTATGTTCTTGCTGATATTTATACGCGCATTAAATGGCTTGAAGGATATCATATTTTGCATCCTATGGGATGGGATGCGTTTGGTTTACCTGCTGAAAATTATGCAATAAAGCATGGTGTGCCACCACAAGTGAGTACTGCGAAAAATATAGCCAATTTTAAGCGACAAATGAAACATATTGCTGCCATTTGGGATTGGAGTAAAGAAATCAATACGACCGATCCAGAATATTATAAATGGACGCAATGGATCTTTTTAAAAATGTTTGAGGTTGGATTAGCGTATGAAGCTGAAGTGCCGATTAACTGGTGTCCCTCCTGTTTGACTGGTCTTGCTAATGAAGAAGTAGTGCAGGGTAAATGTGAACGGTGCGGAACATCGGTTGAACAAAAAGAGTTACGTCAATGGATGCTTAAAATTACTGAATATGCGAATAAACTACTTGAAGATCTTGATAAACTTAATTGGCCAGAAAAAATTAAACTGATGCAACGTAACTGGATTGGTCGTAGTGAGGGTGCACAAATAATTTTTAAAACAACTGATATAAAAACTGACAAGTCTATCGATTTACCAATATATACAACGCGTCCAGATACGATTTTTGGTGTTACCTTTATTGCACTATCGCCACTGCATCCCTTAGTTAATAAGATTGTTCCAGAAGATAGAAAAGAAGTTGTAGATAACTATTGTAAGTTAGTTAAAGCTACACTTGCTTTTGGAAGAGTGCCGGGTGATGAAAAAGAAAAGACAGGTGTTTTTTCTGGTGCCTATGTACTCAATCCAGCCAATGATGAGTATATTCCTATTTATCTTTCAGCATATGTTTTGGCTGATTATGGTACTGGTATGATAATGGGAGTTCCAGCGCATGATGAACGTGATTTTGAATTTGCTCTCAAATTCAAACTGCGCCGAACGCAAGTTATCTATTGTCCAGATGTCAAAGTAGATTCGCAAGATAATGTTAACAAGCCATATATGGATGATGGTCCACTAGTTAATTCAGGTCAATTCAATGGTCTGGATGCAAAAACTGAAGGAGCAAAACAGATTGTTGATTATCTGGTAAAAAAAGGTGTTGCCAAATGTATGGTTCAATATCGTATGCGCGATTGGGTGTTCTCACGGCAACGATATTGGGGAGAACCAATTCCTCTTGTACATTGTAAAAAGTGCGGTGTAGTTCCAATTCCAGAAGATCAACTGCCAGTTGAATTACCAGTAATTAAAAAATATCAACCAACAGGTACAGGTGAATCACCACTTGCAACGGTGTATGATTGGGTTAATACATCATGCCCAAAATGTGGTGGACAAGCAAAGCGAGAAACAAACACAATGCCACAATGGGCTGGTTCTTCTTGGTATTTTCTTCGTTATCCAAATCCTCATCTTAGTGATAAACCATGGGATATGAAGGATATGAACTATTGGCTGCCAGTAGATTTATATATTGGCGGTATCGAGCATGCGATTCTGCATCTGCTCTACGCACGTTTCTATGTAAAGTTTCTCTATGATCAAGGATATCTTCCATTTGATGAACCATTTATGCGGCTTTTTAATCAGGGTATGGTACTAAAATATTCTGAAAAGTCTGGTCAAGTAGAGAAGATGTCTAAATCTAAAAGCAATGTTGTCAGTCCTGATAAGATTGTAGATACATATGGTGCAGATGTATTGCGTATGTATGTCATGTTCATGGGGCCACCAGAGCTTGATTGTGAATGGCAAGATAATGGTCTTGAAGGGATTCGTCGCTTTATTGATAAATTATGGAATTATTTAACAAACGCTCAGAACTTAGTTCCAAAAACTGCTGTTGAAGAGGCTGAGGTAACCAAGAGGGTTAATCGGTTTGTTTATGATTTTCAAAATCGTCTTGAGCATATGAAACCAAATACAGCTATTTCAGTTATGATGGAGCTGCTTAATGATCTACTCAGCAAAGATATGCAGATAAGTTGTAAATCATTTGAAAAAATTGTTGTTTCGCTTTCAGTATTGGCGCCGCATATAGCAAGTGAACTTCTTGAAAAAGTTTTACATAAGAAGTTGCGAGAGTGCCGTTGGCCTGTATGGGATACAGTTTTGCTCGAAGAAGAAAAAGTAACTATTGTTGTACAAGTTAATGGTAAAGTTCGAGCGAATTTAGTGGCACGAAAAGGTAAAGAACAGCCTGATATTGAACTTGATGCACGTGCATTGATTGGTAAATGGCTTGCGGACAAAGAGATTGTAAAAGTTATCTTTGTTCAGGATAAGTTGATTAATTTTGTTATAGAATAAAGAAACTATCATTACTTATTTTTAAAATTTTTCTTTATTGAGATACATTCTCTTGTTTAATAATTCAGAAACTATATATAGTGGGAGAGATGAAGTTCCTTATGCATAAAGGAGAAATAATGAAATTTCATTCAAATGCTGTTTTATGTGGATGTCTTTTTCTTGTATGTTCCTTATATCCAATGCAGCAACCAATTTCTAATCCATTTAATATAAAGCAACTTCCAAACTATTCCCCACTTCGTTGTTTTTTCCCAGTAAAAAATTTTAGGGGAGCAGCTGTAATGGCATATTGTGTTTTTCTTCCTATAAGTTATGTTGGCTTAGAAGTATCTACTACATGCTATCCAAATGTAAGACGAGCGATTATGTTAGATCGAACAATGAATCAAGAAACTGTTCCATTTAATGGATTGATACGTATGGCATTTGATTATAATAAGTGGTTTGAAGATTTCTCTTGCTATATTAATTTCAATATCAAAAATCGTATTCATACTAATTAATGATTATTCCTTTTTATTATATTTTTTCTTCTTTCTTTACAAAATTTGGCTATAGGAATGCCAAGTTGTTAAGCTTATTAATGGAGTGATATATGTCTGTAAAAAAAGAGATGAGAATCGAATGAAGATTACTTTTATTGGAACACGTGGCTATATTGATGCAAAAAGTCGCCGTCATCGTCGCCATAGTTCAGCTATTATTTCATATCGTAGCAAACGGGTTATGATTGATTGTGGGCTCGATTGGCGTAAAAAAGTTTGGAAAGTTAATCCTGATTCTATTGTTATTACGCATGGTCATCCAGATCATGCTTTTGGACTAAAAGATGGATCTCCATGTCCTGTTTATGCAACTGAGCCAAGTTGGGAGATTATGAAACGGTATCCAATTCCAGCACCATATCGGTATTTGGTAAAAGAGCGAAAGCCATTCAAACTGTATGGTATTACGTTTGAAGCATTTTCGGTACTGCATTCACTTATTGCACCTGCCGTTGGTTATCGAATTAGTGGGGGGAGAGTACTTATTTTTTATGTTCCTGATTTGGTTTACATTAATGAACGGTATAAGGCTCTCAAAGATGTTCAGATTTATATTGGTGATGGTGCAACGATTACCAATCCAATTATTCGGTTGAGTGGCCCAAATCGTGATGTTCCAATTGGGCATACACCAATTCGCACACAGCTTACGTGGTGTAAAAAAGAGAAAGTTCCGCGTGCAATTTTTACGCATTGCGGATCTAAAATTGTTGAAGGTGATGAACGTGTGCTTGGTGCAAAAATTCGTGCAATGGCAAAAGAACGTGGCGTTGAAGTTGAAATTGCTTATGATGGTATGGAACTGTTCTTACGTTAGCAGAATGTACTTCCTACATAAAATATGCTTAAGTTGAGAACTATTGTTTTGATAGTAGGTATGCAGTAGTATGAAACTGTATCTGTTCATTTGTGCGCTCATAGCAACAATTTTAATATGTCCGTTTTTAATTGCAGGAGAGAGTGATATGGTATGGAAAAAAATTAGGAAGCAAGAGAGTAATGTTAAAGCATATGAGGGTCGTCCCCATGGGACTATCCAAGTTTCACGTCAGTACCTGAAAGCTGGATCCAAAGGTCCTCTCTTTGTTGTTCAGAAACATGATGCACGACAGTTACATTATGATTTTCGCTTAGAAGTTGATGGTGTGCTTAAATCATGGGCTATCCCAAAAGGTCCATCGATGAATCCTGCTGTAAAACGTTTAGCTGTTCCAACTGATGATCATCCACTTGGATATGCTGACTTTGAAGGAGTTATTCCTGAGGGTGAATATGGTGCTGGTATCGTAATGGTATGGGATATAGGAACCTATGAAAATATAAAACGAAGAAGTGGTCAGATTGTATCTATGAAACAGTGCTACAAAGATGGACGTATTGAGGTATTTTTGAATGGAAAAAAACTTACTGGTGGCTTTGCATTGATTCGAACAGTTCGAAGTAAGAATGAGACTCCCTATTGGTTGCTTATTAAAATGAGAGATGAGTATGCGAGTGCATATCGCAGTATTTTAGCAAGACAGCCAAAATCAGCATTGACTGGACGTACGTTAAAGCAAATAGCTGCAGATGTTAAAAAGGTTAGAACTTCTAAAAAGGTTAAAAAGATCAAAAAAACCAAAAGTGTTAAGAAAACCAAACGGGTAAAAAAGGCGAGAAAAGGGTAATGGGTACAATACGACTTGGGCGATATGTTATTAAAACGTCCAACGAAGATAAAATTTTATTTCCCAAGCATAAAATAACCAAAGGCGAGCTTATTGATTATTATCACCGCATCGGTCCAATTATGGTTCCTTATACAAAAAATCGTCCAATTAGTATGGTACGTTATCCTGATGGTATCAAAGAAGAAGGATGGTATCAAAAAGATGCAGGTGAATATTTTCCTAAATGGATCAAAACGAAGCCGATAAAAAAGCAAAAGGATGGCTATACCAATTATGTTGTTATTAACAATGTAGCTACACTTGTTTATTTAGCCAATCAAGCATGTATTGCTCCTCATATATGGCTTAGCAAGATTGATAAACTTAACTATCCTGATCGCATGATCTTTGATCTTGATCCATCGGGTAAAGATTTTAATATGGTTCGCAAAGGGGCACTCTTAATAAAAGAAAAGCTTGATGAACTTGCACTACCATCATTTGTGATGACAACTGGTTCGCGTGGTGTACATATAGTAGTGCCGCTCAAACGGGTACATACATTTGATTGGGTACGTACATTTGCATATGATTTGTCAACTATTTTGATTAAACATAATCCAGACTTATTTACACTTGAGATACGAAAAGTAAAACGTAAAGAGTTGGTTTTTATAGATACATTACGCAATGCATTTGGTCAAACAGGCATTGCTCCCTATGCAGTTCGCCCAAAACCAGGAGCACCGGTAGCTACTCCAATTGAATGGAAAGAGGTCAATAATTCTCGTCTTCGCCCCAATCAGTATACAATACGAAATATTTTTACACGCTTAGATCGTATTGGTGATTCATGGAAAGGAATTGATAGACATGCTGTGAGTCTTTTAAAATTACGTTTGAAATGATAGATAATTTCAAATGAGATAATTTTCAACGTGTAACATTATCCTTGTCTACTCCTACCGTAATAATCCTTATTGTATTAAAAGATTGGGCTTCCTAAGTCTATTTATACTTAAACACTGTACATTTTTTTATTTTTTGGCATACTTATCTTGTTACTTTTTTATATTGTGAATGGAGGAAATTATTATGAAGAAAGTATCCCTTTTATTTTGTTTGACCTTTTCTTCACTTCTTACGTGTGGACATTTTACAGATCAATCTCTTGCACAAGGGCAAGAAGAGCAGGAAGATCAACTAATTTTGCGATGGAAAGAAGACGGTGAAGAAAAAGAGTTTAAAGTAGAGGATTCCGAAGAACAATTTTTTCATAAATATGTTATGCCTCTTGTTACAAAAATAGTGGAATGTAAGAAATCTGGTGCACGATGGGCAAATTTTTTTGCTACTCTGACGGCTGTAGGTGCTATGGGTTCCAGTTGGTATTTAGGAATTTCTGGAAAAATGCAAAGATTTTCCAAATATTGTCCCCGAAAAATTTCTCTGCCTCATGTAGCTTTGTTTTTTGGTGGCATAGTTGGCGGTATAACATCATTAATGGTACGTTCGTTGGTTAGAAAGGGTATTAGTCTATTTTATTTTAAAAAAGAAGCAGACAGAGTAAAAAAAGAGATAAAAAAGATGTTAAAGTGTAAGGATAGTGTAACCGAGATGCTTTTTCTTTCGAAATTACAGTTTAAAAGAATACGAATTTTATTTTTGTGGAATGCCTTGAAAATGACTGTTAATCAGTATGGTTGTTCAGATGATATTAAACGCATATTATTTGGTTTTGATAAACCTCAAGCTTTTACCAATGATCATAAGGCAGTTATTGCGCAAATGCTTAATCTTGATCCGGTAAGACTGTTTTTAAATCCTCATGCTGAGCTGAGAAAGTTGGCATTACCTGTATGTTAAGGAATTTCTAGGGGCTAAATAAGAAATGATTAAACTATTTTGTTGAGTTACGTGTTTTAAATAGGTCTTTATAATAAAACTGAAAAGAGGTACTCATGTTTAAAAGGATGCTTATTGGATATTGTCTAACTATTTCCTTGTTAATTGGTGGTGTGCAAAATGGAAATTTTGAACCACTACAAAATCATAATGGAGGAATTGGCTTAAAATTATGGGGTAGTAAAGAAAATTGTGAGAAGACTGTGCCGATTACTCATCAAGATATTCCATTTATTTATAATAAAATTGCTACATATGCAAAAGGTGCCGTAGATTTTGAGAAGAAGATTAGCAAGAAAAGTAATCTATTAGCAGTCCTTGCCGGTGTAACAGTTGGTGGTCTTTCTTATTGTTTTTTAAAAAGAATAAGAAATGTGAAACAGATGATTAAAACAAGAGTTAAACCGATGTCTAAAACAGTTAGTAGGATAAGTACTTTTATTGGACCGGTTATTTTGGGTACTTTAACAGCTCTTCTTAGTAAAAAATTCTGGCAGTATGTCATTGGGAAATTGAATACTAAAGAAAGAGACAACCTTGCTCGTCAAAAGGGTGAGGTTATAAATGAAGGTAAAGGGGAGCAAGATGGTACAGAGAGGTTGTCCAATCCGAGTGAGATAGCCGATGCCTTGCAATATACCTTTAAAAAAGAAGGATGTTCTAGAAAGGTCAATAGAGTATTACTTGGTTTTAAGAGACCAGGGCATTGTACACAACAGCATGTAGATATTATGGGCTCAATACTTAGGCAAATATAGTTACTCCAAAATAGACTCTTGATAGGAAAATGGCTACCTACTCAGGAAGGTTGGAAATGTGCCATCTTGGATGGAAAGGGTTCTCACGTTTTCGAATTAAGAAGCCACATAGCATTATTTATACGCCCCAATGCTACTTCCAGATTCAATAGTTGCACATCTATATCTTTGAGTTTATGATGCAATGACCATAGTTCTACTATCACGGCTATACCAACTACTACTAAGGCTACTTTAGTGGTGTAATCGATAGTATCTTTAAATGTTACTTTCTCAAAGGAACTTTTTACTCTAGCAACCTTTTCAGTCCAAGATCCTTGCAAATCAATGGTAAGGATGGAAAAAATAAACAATGATAGTACCGAAATAATTTTCTTACTTATTATCACCTTTTTGCATTACCTTCCGGTTTTGCTTTTCCATTAGTATTTGTAGGCTGCTTTACTTTTACTCTTATGGCACCCTTTATAACTTCCAGTGTTGCTAGCAGATTCATAAGCTTTAGATTTTGATCTTTCGTTTGGTACTCTATTCCCATTATGATGCCCGTGTGATTATCAACAGCTTTACGAATACTCGGTATTGTTTCATTATTTAATTTTTGTAGTTCTTTAGTTTGTGCTTCATAGTTTCTTATAAAGCGCCAGCATCCTATTATCACTCCTGCGCAAGTTATAATTACTGCTACTTTAGCTGTATAATTGAGGACATTTTTTAATGTTAGCTTCTCACCTGAACTTTTTGCTTTCTGTTTGATCTCAGCAATCTTTTCAGGCAAAAATGTGTGCAAGTCTAAAGCAACTGCGGAAAACATAAACAATGATATTATTAAAACAATTTTCTTACTCATTAGATTCCCTTTCCCCAAAAAACACTATTGAAAAACCTCTCTTTATCAAAGAATTGCAATTAATGATATTGAAAAACAACAATACACTCAAAGGTACTTGAAATTAAAATCTGGATAAGTCTTTTCAATAGTAGAGAAAACTGTAAACAATAATAATGACAAAAAAAGGAGGTAACATTATACTAGAAATCGATGTTTCACCAATTACATACCAAACTCATTCGCTGGATTCTTCGGTCTTTGCAACTTCAGCTTTTTATATCGCTTATGTCGTTACCAATTATTATTAATTGGGGACTGCCGATTTCTCTGTTGTCTCCTGTGGGAAATCTTCTTTTTACTCCTTTTGTTACCATCTTTCTTTTGTTAGCGTCACTTATCTTTTTTTGCGAACTTTTTTTTATACCGAATGGTTTGTTTATTCATGCGTTAGAACTGCTTTATATGTGCTGGTTAAGCATTATGAGATTGATCCCTTTTAATCCTCTTGTAGGTTTTCCAAAACCGAATGCGTTTCTTTTACTGGGTATTCCCTTTGTTACCATCTCACTACTGACTATACCATCCATGAGGAGCATTTATCGGAGCATTGGCTGTATGATTGCCTTATTTATCCTATTCTATTTTTATGTGAACTGCATACAGCATCCTAATAAAATTATTTCGACTCTTAATTGTAACAGAGGACAGGTAACTATTCTTTATGATCATGGTACGCTCGTTATTATTGATCCGGGCGTTATTGGTCAAGCAAAATCAGCCTATTCTTGGTTAGCCTACACATTACTTCCTTATGTAACGAGTACAACAGGAAAAACAACTATTGATTACCTTATTTTGCTTCAGCCAACAAAAACGATTTTAACTGCACTTTGTGATTTGTTAATGGAAGTCCAAATCGGAACTATCATGATTCCGGAGTTGAAGATACATAAAAGTGATTCTACACTGCATATGTACAAACAATTACAACAAAGAGCGAATAAAACCTGTACAAAGGTTATAATTATTGATTCTGAATCACAGAAAATTCAGTTTAATCAAACCACAATAACACTTACGCCGCATCAATGGATAACTGGTAATAATTTTTTAATTCGAAATGTTCAGGTAATTGGCTCATTGGAAAATCAGTCTTTCACATGTCTTCCATATAAAGAAGACAAACGGAAGAAGAAAATTAGTAAATGCTAAAACATTTTTTAAAATAACACGGCACTGATTACAGTTGATCATTTAAGATTTTTTGTCGATATTCAGCCATGAGCAAAACCATGAAATGAAGGTTATGAATAGTTGCAAGCATATAACCAGTTAACTCATTTGCTTTAAAAAGATGATGGAGGTAAGCAATGGTGTAATGCTTACAAGTCATACAGGTACAACCTTCATCAATTGGACTGAAACATTGTTTATTGTTTGCCTGCAAAATTTTCTTGTAACCATTTTTGGTAAACAAAAGGCCATGACGTGCACAGCGGGTAGGGTGAGAGCTATCAAAAGTATCGACTCCAAGTTTGATACATGTTTCTAGCGAGTCAAGGTCACCAATACCTAATAAATGATTTGGCTTATTTTCTGGAAGTAATGGCATTGTATATGAAAGCAAATCAAACATCTGCTCACGCGTTTTACCAAGGCTTCCTCCGATAGCATAGCCATCAAAACCGAGCTGAGTGAGATAGCTGCAACTTTCTTTACGCAACGTTTTATCAAGGCCACCATGAATTACTGCATACATTGCCTGATTATTTTTGTTTTGCATATGAGTATCAAAAGAACGTTTTTCCCATCGATGAGTTCGAGCAAGTGATTCACGTAATTTGTCTTGACTTACATGATATGGCGGAAGTTCATCAAGTGGAATAATAATATCAGCACCAAGATCTTTCTGTGCAGTAACAGATGATTCAGGAGTAAGCAAAATAGGAGTTCCATCACGATACGAACGGAACAGAACTCCTTCTTCATTAATTTTAAGAACAGAATTATCAAGTTTTTTTTTCCCTCGACTCTTGATCTCATCAGAGACGGTTCCATACATAAGACTAAAGACCTGAAATCCACCAGAATCGGTAATAATTGGCATACTCCGATTCATAAATTTATGAAGTCCGCCAGCTTTTTTGATAGTTTGTGTACCTGGTTGGAGCAGCAAATGGTAGGTGTTGCAGAACATAAGCTGTAATCCAATATTCTCAAGCTGCTGACTATCCAGAGCCTTAATTGTTGCATTAGTACCAACAGCTACAAAGTTTGGCGTATCAATAGTACCGTGTGGAGTATGGATTTTGCCAACACGGGCGTGAGATCGTGCAGAGCGATGAATTAATTCGAATGAAAATGCGTTCATTTACTTTCTGATCACTATTTTTCTAGATAAGGCTACAAAAGGTGTAGAGATAAAAATAACCACCATTTTTATAGCAAAGCTTATCATAATAACGTTTCCTACGTTTGCTATTATACCATAAAGGCCTAAAAAACTGAAGAGAATTGTATCAAAAAGCTGGACAGTAATAAGGGAAATATAGCTTCGGAAAAGCAAGTAACGCCCGGCAAATATCTGTTTGAGCAGGCCGTACAGTTGATAGTCGAGTAGCTGGGAAGCAAAATATGAGGTAAGTGAAGCCAGTGCAATGCGTGGCATGTGTTGCAAAATTGCAACAAAATGCTGATGTGAACTATCTACTAGACTCGGTACATAGCTAAGATGTATCCAGGATGCAAGAGCATAAAAAAGTAGTAAGAAAAAGCTAATGGCTATGGCACGTCTGGTTATTTCGCGGCCATAATATTCCTGCAAAAGCTGAAGTCCCAATATGGCTCCAACAGCAAAGGCATCAGTGGCAACTGCGTTGAGTCCAAAAAGCATAATCTGTTTAGTAATAAAAAGATTGGACAGTATGCCAAGAAGTACAATAAAGGTAACCAATGCTTCTTTGCCAAGCCTCAGCATACCAACTGCACAACTACTTATAATAACTGCATGAAGTAGAAATATGAGTTCATTCATAATTTTTCACACGAAAATAATGTAGCACTGTTCATCATCTAATTTTATAGGTAGGCAGATCGGATAAACGCCATACACACATGCCTTTTCGCCATGTTTGCATATCGTGCTCTGCAGATAATTCATTAAACGAGATGATAGGATCAGGAAAGTTAAATGGTTCTTTCATAAGATTAATGATATGAAAATTGCCATTCACAATATCTTGTTTATTTTCTTTTAGATTAAAGTAATTGGTGGTCAAGAGATAGGTGCTTCTACTTGTTTTGAAGTTATTAATAGCTGCCTTTATATCTTTATATGACAGGTGCTGTAAACAGTCGCGGCAGAGAATAAGGTCAGCATATGGTAATTGATCTTTGGTGATATCCAGACAAAAAAAACTAAGTCTATCTGCTGAATATTTTGCCTTATTTTTCTCTATAACATCTGAGACAATATCAACACCGCTATATGAATCTACATAAAGTGGAATATCTTTAATCCAATTAAGGTCACCACAACCTGCATCTAAAAGGGTATGTATATCAAGGCCTTGAATGATAGCGGGAAATAGACAACGTAAAGTTGTAGTTGCTTGCACTGTTGAACCAGGTCCAGAAATAGATTCTGTGCCTTTCCACACATTTTTATGTTTGTGTATATATTCAAAAGCTGCTTTTCGCAAAAGATCTTCTTCTGAATTATATGTATCTATCATTGCTATTAGTGTTACAAGACAGATTATACTGAGAGATATTTTTAGGTATGAAAAATTATTCATTTATCTACACATGCAAATCAATAGGAACAGGATACAGAAAACATCTGATTAAACCATTTGATGGTATCTGCACTGAGTATTATTGTTTTCCAACCATTGTTTCCAACTACTGAATTATGACTATAAACACGACGTGGATATGAAATTGTATAAAAATTTTTATTTTCTGTCATTGCAATTGAAAGAATAAGGAACCCTATGCTACGAAGATTTTTAGCGTTTACTCCATTGGTATAGTAAGCTGTTTTATGGAAAGTTTTTCCTGGTTCAATTGTAATACCATTCTGTCTATGATACTGTTCAATATCATGCATATCTTGTATCTTACTTGGATAACTTACTACAATATCATAAGGTGTATCGTTATATAGACAAATCTCATCAAGGCCGCTATATTTTTTTGCTTCATGTGCGATGAATTTTATTGTAGTAAAATCTAGTTTAATCAATGATGGGTGTTCATTAATTGCTACATTATGGCTCTTTTCTTCAGTATAAGAAACATGATACAATTTTTCAGCATGTTTAATCGTAAAAAGTGGTTTATGCAATAATCTCTTTTCGCAAGAAATAGTTATGCTTGAACCAGTTTCTACTGCCTGTTCATTAACAAAAATCGTCTCTTTATCATTATTAATAAGTTCTATGACATATGGTAGGGTATAGGAAACTGTTGCTATAACCTTGTTACCGCTGATCAGGGCCAGAATAGCTATTAACAATCCTGTACATACTCTTTTTTTAATCATGATTAAAACCTCGTTTACACATAGTCAAAGGGTCCAATAATAATGCAATTTATATTATGAGCTTTCTTTAATTTAAAGGATATCAAAAAAAGAAAAAATGTCTAGAGCAATTAAGGCTAATTATCATTTAAGGGCTTTGATACCTATTAGTAATATTTCAAGTAGAAATGTACACTGGCACTAGTGGACTATTTTCACTAATACGTTATATTCTATTTTCTGAAATAATTACCTTTAGCCAGGAGTCTTCGGTATGAATCATAAAAAAGTAATAATAATGTTCATTCTGCTTGGGTGTGTATCATCAACGTCAATAGGTAAAATTGGATATTTTGGGTGCACATTGGGTTATGGAAATAGCAATCCTTCACCTACTACTATAGCAAAGGTTCTGACAGGAGGTATTGCAGTGGTTGCAACGAGCTATTGTCTCTATCGTTTTTGCTCTTGGTTGTTTGGACAATCAGATGAAAAATTACTTGAAAAGGCGAATGGTGCCTATAATAATGCGTATGCGCGCTATAATATAATGTATTCAACCATAAAGAATGCTTTTCCGGTTTATAGTAGCAATAGTGATATCATCTACAATTTCTCTGAACCTGTACTTTATCAACTTGCTGTTGAAAAGCATTATGAGGCATCTATTGGTATCTATCTTCGGCATCTAAATAGTACAATTAAAAATCTAGAATATTACAAAAGGAAGCTTGCCCAAAAGGTAAGTTTCCTCCATACAACGGTATATACAGACAGTAGCAAGGCATTGCTCTATGATCATATACACGCATTGCTTCAAAAAATTAAAACAATTTTGCCAAGTCTTTCATTATTGCATGATTACTTAAGGCATAATAAAAGTTACTTTACTCTTTTTGAGCTTGAATCCTCGTTGCTTTATCGTTACAATCAGGAACTTAATGTACTTAATACCTATTCATGTTCACATGATCAGTCATATCTAAAGGAAGCACTGCATCAATGTGTTATGATGCATCATAGTCACAACCAAAGTCGCTATCCATACCTTACATATGTTGATATGATCAGTAAGGATATAGATACTTTATACAATACCATTCGTCGCTTAGCATTTAACTATGCAGAAAGAATTAATTATGCACAAGATCTATACAATAGGCTGGGAGCTATAAAGGGAATTGCTGTTTCTACTAATCAATATCATACAGAATTGATTGAGCGTGAAAAGGTTCAGCTTCAAGAAACAGAACTTGCTATTCAGCAACAGCAGCTTCATGCCATGCAGCAACAAAATTATCTGCACGCTCAGGAACTTCTTTTACAACAACAGCAGCAAAATAATCGACCCTATAGAATGTAGGTTTAGTTGTAACTGATAAATCTTTTTGGAATAAAATTATTTACTCTTACTACAGATATGTATCATGTATCAGAATATAAAATAGGTTTTTTTAATAGCTATGTTTATTCACAATACGAATAGTGTTTTAATCTATTTCGGAGACAGCAGCAGAGGAATTTCTTTCGAAGAATATAGACGTGCCTACACATCTAAAGGAAAATTTATTCCAGAGATATGCAATTTTCTTAAATCATCTTTTTTAATTCAGGAATGCTTCTTTTTGCGACAAACGCATAGCACTAATGGGTTGATTATCTCTAAAGAAACTGTACGTGACCTAAAACCTTTTTTATATGAGGGGGATTTTCTTATAACAGATCAACCAGGGTTGGGAATTGGCATTTTAACTGCAGATTGTCTTCCTATTATTATCTATGATCCAACTAAACATATCCTTGGTTTGGCTCATGCTGGCTGGCGAGGATCCTTATCAGGTATTGCTGCAACAGTTGTACAGATAATAAAGAAGCAGTACAGTTGTAATCCAAGCCTCCTTCAGGTTTTTTTTGGGCCTGCTGCAAAATGCTGTTGCTATGCTATAGATGATACATTTGCTCACCGCCTTAAGGGATGCAAAAATTATGAGAGATTCCTTAATCTAAAAAATAATTGTTACTACTTTGATCTGGCATATTTTAATCAAGTACAATTGGAACAATGTGGTATTTTACCAGATGCTTTCTGCTATGACTATAATATGTGCAGCATTTGCAATAATTCCTTCTATTCTTACAGAAATCAAAAAGAGAAAGCTGGTCGGCAGATAACAATGGCTATACTTAAATAGTAATAATAAGCCTTAGTTTGCTTAAAAAACTCCTTTTTTTATTAGACTATGTTATACTGCTCCTTAATAAAGGTTCAAGGATTAGGCTTCCTATAAGAAATTTTTGAGTCCGCTAGCCTCAGCTTCTATTTTTTAATTGAAAATGCTACAATAAGACTATTAGGAATGCTTCTAGAAAAGGGGTGAAGGAATCGTATGATTGCCAGATTAATAGCAAAGATTTTCGGTACAGCAAACGAACGAGAGTTGTGTAGGCTCCAGCCTCTTGTTGATGAAATCAATAAATTGGAGCCGAAAATGGCTGCATTGCGGGATGATGAATTGCCCCTCAAAACTAATGAATTCAGAGAGCAAATAAGCAAAGGCAGATCACTTGAAGATATCCTTCCTGAGGCTTTTGCACTAGTTAGAGAGACAGCCAAGCGAAAACTCGGACAACGTCATTTTGATGTTCAACTTATGGGTGGCATTGTGCTGCATCAGGGAAAAATTGCCGAAATGAAGACAGGTGAAGGAAAAACGTTAGCGGCTACCCTCCCACTTTATCTTAACGCACTCAGTGGCAAAGGGGTTCATCTCATTACTGTAAATGACTATCTAGCTCGCCGAGATGCAGAATGGATGGGATCTATCTATGCTACTCTTGGTTTGACGGTTGGTGCCCTACAAAATTCCATGATGGATGATACTGAGCGTAAAAAAATCTACAATTGTGATATTCTTTACGGTACTAACAGTGAACTTGGCTTTGATTACCTGCGTGACAACATGAAATTCAGACTGGAAGATTATGTGCAACGCGATCTGAATTATGCTATTGTAGATGAGGTCGACTCGATCTTAATCGATGAGGCGCGAACACCACTCATCATTTCTGGCTCTTCTGATGAAGAAAGCAATCTTTATGTTAATGTGAACAAGGCTGTATTGCGACTTAAAAAAGATACTGATTATAGCGTTGATGAAAAGGCACGTTCCGTTCATTTAACGGAAGAAGGCAATGACAAGGTAGAATCCTTTTTTAATATTGAAAATCTCTATGCACTTGAAAATTTAAGCATCCTGCATCATATTGAACAGGCCCTAAAAGCGCATGCACTCTTTAAACGAGACGTTGATTATATTGTTAAAGATGGTGAGGTACTGATTGTTGATGAGTTTACAGGTCGTATATTACCGGGAAGACGCTATAGCGATGGGCTACATCAGGCATTAGAAGCTAAAGAAGGGGTAAAAATTGAGAAAGAGACTCAAACGTTAGCTTCGATAACGCTGCAAAATTACTTCAGACTTTACAATAAGCTTGCTGGTATGACTGGTACGGCTGCCACAGAAGCTGAAGAATTCTATCGAATCTATAAGATTTATGTTGTTTGTATAACAACGGACCAGCC